>DAIERN010000174.1 GCA_027346765.1 Chloroflexota bacterium
CGTCGACAACATCGATGTGGCGGCCGCTACCGCCGCGGGCGTGGCGGTCGTCAATGCCCCTACGGCGAACACCCTGGCCGCGGCCGAGCACACGCTCGCGCTCATCCTGGCCCTGACGCGCAGGGTCGCAGCGGCGGACGCGTCCGTGCGGCGCGGTGAGTGGCGCCGGGCCGACTTCTTGGGCACTGAGCTCGCGGGCAAGACCCTGGGCATCGTCGGCCTGGGTCGCGTGGGCCTCGCGGTCGCCGATCGCGCCCGGGCCTTCGGCATGGCGCTGATCGGCAGTGACCCGATCACGCGGCCCGACGTCGCCGCCGCACACGGCGTCGAGCTGATGGATCTCGACGAGGTGATCGTGGCCGCGGACATCCTGACGCTGCACGTCCCGCTCGCGGCGGCGACGCGCGGCATGTTCGATGCCGCGCGCCTCGCGCTGCTGAAGCCGGGCGCGCTGATCGTCAACGTCGCGCGCGGTGGCATCGTCGACGAAGCCGCGCTCGCCGATGCCCTGGCGAGCGGCCAGGTGGGTGGCGCTGCGATCGACGTGTTCGAGCACGAGCCCGTGCGCGACTCGCCCCTGTTAGGTGCTCCCAACACCGTGCTGACGCCGCATCTGGGCGCGTCGACCGTTGAGGCGCAGGACCGGGCGTCGCTCGAAGTCGTCGAGGGCGTGCTCGACGTGCTCGCCGGGCGGCCGGCGACCTACCAGGTCAACCGGCTGGGCTGAGGCCTAACGGCGCGTCGTCGAACCGGCGCGCGGACCGCGCGGGGTGCGTGGGCCGCGCGGCCCACGGGTGAACCGGGGCCGGCGGAAGACCAGGCGCAACAGCCCTGCCCGGATATGGCGGTAAGCGCTCGCGATGCGAATCAGGACAACTGAGCCGGGTGGCCGCCGGCCGTAGACCGCCTCGACCTTCGCCGTGGCGATCAGCTCGAGATCCGACCGCGCGACGGGCACCAGCTCGACCAGCCGCGCGGTGTATTCGTAGGTCGTCTGCGATGGCCGCGGTCCATAGCCCAGGCGCGACGCGAGGCGGGTGATGCCCGAAAAGGCGATCTCCGGCTGGCTCGATGGAACACGGCGCCACGCCGCCCACGCCGCCAACGCAGCCGCAAGGAGCACCAAGCCCGAAACGAGCATCAGCGGCAGCAGACCGTCAGCAGTGGGGCCGCCGCCCGACGGCCCCGCAGGCGGGGTCACGTTGCTATTGCCGTCACCGCCGCAATCGGTGCCTTCGAGACACGGCTCCAACTTATCCGGGCCCTGCGGGAAGCCGAATCCGGGGTCAGGTGAAGCGCGCGGACCACCGGCCGGCAGATCAGTCGGCGCCTGGCCGTTTTCTGCGTTGCCCGGCGTTGGATCGAACTCGACCCAGCCGTAGCGCGGGAAATAAACCTCGACCCATGCGTGGGCTGCGCCACGGTCGACCCGCCACGAGCCGTCCTGCTGCTGCTGACCCGGCAGATAGCCCAGTACGTAACGCGTCGGGATGCCCATGGTGCGCAGCATCATCGTCATCGCGGTGGCGAAGTATTCGCAGTAGCCCATCTTGATTCGGAAGAAGCAGTCGAGCAGCTGCTCGCCGGCGCACTCGCCGCGAATGTCGGTCGAGTATTTGAAGCCACCGGTCGCGTACAGGTAGTTCTGCACGGCGAGCGCGGCATGGTAGGGATCGCGTTCGGTCGGCTTGAGGGTGTTGAAAACGTCCTGCGCGGCCTGATACACGACATCGCCAATCGATCCGGGACGGATGTCGAGATAGGGCTTCACCCAATCGGGATACTGGGTGCCTGCGGATGAGAGCCCGCTCGCGGTCAGGGCACCGACGCCACTCGCGAGGCGCACGAGTGACTTCACGGAATACTTCACGCCGGCCTCGATGCCGTATGAAAGCCGGCCGGACACGAAGGCGCCGCTGGCACCGCGCGTCGTCAGCTCGGCCGGCTGGCTCACGGCCTCGATCTGCGATGGCGCGACGAAGATGTCACCGCCGTAGTTGATGGGCAGGACCTCGACCGTGATTTCCTTGCGACCGGGGCCCGGGGCGACCGCTTCGGGCGTGCTGCCCAGGAATGCCCCGCCCGCGTCGATCACCTGGTCCTGGCGATCGAGCTGCTGCCACGAGTGGCCATCGAATGAGTCATACGTGGCGCCACGCCATTTGCGGCCCACGCCGTCACTGATGCGCGCGCTGAAAACCTCTTCCGATGACGACTGCCAGAAATCGCGGATCGTCTGGCTGGGCGTGAACAAGACATTGGGCCCGCGGGCACTGCCGGTAACGCCGCCCAGCCAGCGGTTGACCGCGTAGCCGAACTCGAGCAGGTTGTCGTCCCAGCCGCTCCACGCGCGCGCCAGCGGCGCCGAGCTGGCATTGGCGGCCAGGACGGAGCTGCCGATGACCGCGGCGGCGACAAATACGGCGCCACTGCGCATGAACGACGCCGAGATGTCGGCGACGTCGCGCATGCCGCGTACGCGCCACTCATGGGCCTGCTCGCGCAGGTTGAGCCGCACGGCCAGGACGAGCGCGGCGGCGGCGAAGATGAGCAGGTGCAGGTACTGCTCGCGCACGGTGAGCGTGACGTTGAGCAGCAGGATCGCGCCCGACAGGACTATCGCCGGGAGCGGTTTGTGGTTCCGGAACACGGCGACCGCGCAGAAGTAGCCCGCGCCCCAGATGAGCGCGCCGATGAGCAGCAGGAAGATCGACGTCTCAGTCGAGCGGCTACCGTTGATGAACACGTCGTTGACGAAGACCTTCACCGACAGGTTGAGGTCGTGCAGCTTGCCCTCGAGCGTGGGCGCACGGCTAATCGCCGAGCTCACGAAGAAGAGCAAGGCGACCGCGCCGCCAAAGACGCCGATGAGGTTGATGCGCCAGCGCGACAGGGTCGTCTTGGCGAGATACGTCCCCAGCAACACGCTCATCAGCGCCGCGAGCGGCAGGAAGCCGGTCTGCGACGAGCGTGTGCCAATCGAGAAGCCAACCCATTGGGCGTCGTCGATCGCCACTGCGGCGGCGAGCAGCATCATTGCCAGGGCGATGACGCTCAGCCAGCCCTCGCGCGGCGTGAAGGGCAGATCGGGCAGCGGGTACTCCTCGGACGCCTCGTCCAGCCAGCTGGTCGGGCGCTGCGATCGCGCCGTGGTCTCGATGGTGCTCATCTC
>DAIERN010000175.1 GCA_027346765.1 Chloroflexota bacterium
AACTCCATGTAGAACCGCAGTGCATCGTCAATGAATTGCAGCACCCGATTTGACTGGGGGTTGCCGGCCGTAGCGTGGAGCTGGGCGAGGTGGTCGGGCAGAAACTTCGCTCTCTCGGTCACGTCGAGCCCAAGAGCGACCGGCCGACTCACCCCGTTCGCAGCTTCCCATGCGGACAGGACCGCCTGCATGGCCTCAGGGTCGCAGGCGGTGTTCCACTCGCTGGTCGGCGCCGTATTGCCCGGCGAGCGATAGGAGCCGGCCATCATCACCAGGTTCTTGAGCAGTCGGGGCAACTCTGGCTCGAGTTGCAGCGCGACCGCGAGGTTGGTCAGCGGCGCGAGGGTGATGAGCGTCACCTCACCCGGGGCGCGGCGGGCTTCGTCGACGATCAAATGCGCTGAGCCGCGCGCGCTGACGCCGCGCGACGGTGGCGACAGCGTGGCATAGCCGATGCCCTTGGGGCCGTGTGTCTCCGCGGCCGTCATGAGCGGCCGGATGAGTGGCACGCGGCGTCCCAGTGCCACCTCGATGTCCGGCCGGCCGGCCAGGTCCAGCAACGCCAGCGTGTTCTGCGCCACCTGGCCGGCCTCGATGTTGCCGCTGGTGCAGGTAACGGCGAGTAGCTCGGCCTCTGGCGAGGCGAGCACGTACAGCAGCGCGAGGGCGTCGTCGATGCCGGTGTCGACGTCGATGATCAGCTTCATCGTTCATGCCGCAGACTACGGCCATGGCGGCAGAGACAGGGCCCACGCTCGCCCAGCGCGTCCGGTTCGCGGTCTACCGGAACTTCCTCGAGCGCAGCGAGCCACCGCTCGTCGAGGAGCTGATGACAGAATTCGCCCTGTCGCGCGCACAGACAGTGGCCGTTCTGCGCGACCTGGCCGAGTCGCGCGGCGTGGCCGTCGTCAAGGGCACGTCGCGCATCCTGATGGCGTGGCCGTTCAGCGCGATCGCGACGCCTTTCAGGGTCAGCGCCCGTGGCCGCAGCTACTACGCCAACTGCTCGTGGGACGCGATCGCCTTCCATGCGATGCTCGGTAACGATCCGGTGCACGTTGATTCGTATTGCCACTTCTGTGCGGCCCCAATCGCCATCGAATTGGCGGACGGCCGCACCACCAAAGTCGAGCCAGCCGCGACAATCGTCTACCTGGCGCTGCGCCCGACTCAGTGGTGGGAGGACATCATCCTGACCTGCTCGAACACGATGGTCTTCTTCTGCTCGCCCGAGCACCGCGACGCATCGGGTCTCGTGGACGATGCCAACCCGGGTGCGTCCCTGACCCCGCAACAGGCGCACGGCCTGGGCGTGCCGCTTTACGCTGACCGAATGAAGATCGACTATGTCCGGCCCGGCCGCGACGAGCTCAACACCCATTTCGCCGCGCTGGGCCTGACCGGCCCGTACTGGCAGATCTGACGCGATGGCCGCTCAAAGTTTCGTCGCGATCATCGTTGGCAGCCGCTCCGACCTCGACGTCGTCCAGAAGGCCGCGGACACACTCATACAGCTGAATGTCCAGAATGAGTTGCGCGTCATCTCAGCTCACCGCGCGCCCGACCTGCTGGAGAGCTACGTCAGCGGCGCGCTGAGCCGTGGCGCCAAGGTGTTCATCTGTGCCGCGGGCCTGGCCGCGCACTTACCCGGAGTCGTGGCATCCAAGACGACGAACCCGGTGATAGGGCTGCCCATGCCGGGCAACCTGGCCGGCGGCCTCGACGCGCTGCTGTCCATCGTGCAGATGCCCAAGGGCGTGCCCGTGGCGACGGTTGGCATCGGTCAGGCTGAGAACGCGGCGCTCCTTGCCGCCCAGATGCTCGGCCTGTCAGATCCGGCCATCGCGCAAGCCGTCGCCGACCACCGTGCCGCGGCACGCAAGCAGATCGAGGACGACCCGACCAACCAGGCCTGACGCCCGCCGCAGCCTGCGGGTGAGGTCAGATGACACCCAGCCCCTGGGCGATCAGCAGCACCCCAAAGACGACGAACGAGCCGGCGGCAAAGACTTTGATGGCCCGTTCCGGTAGGCGCGTCCCAAGGAACGCGCCGATGGCGATCGCGATCGCATCCGCCAGGACCATGCCGGCCGTCGAGCCCAGCCAGGTTCCCCATGGCTCCTCTGTGGTGGCAAGGGTGATCGTGGCGAGCATCGTCTTGTCGCCCAGCTCCGCCAGGAAGAACGCGACGCCCACGGTCAGCAGCGCCCACCGCCCAGTCCGCTTGGCGCGGCCCTCATCGCTCTGCCCAAGCTGATCGCCGCGTACCGTCCAGGCGGCGAACCCAAGGAAAGCCACTCCGGCCGCGACCTGGATGAGCGCCGTTGGCAACGCGAGGGCGAATGCCGTCCCCAGCAGGACCGATCCGGCGTGAACCAGCAGGGTCGCGACCGTTACCGCCACGAGGACGGTCACCGCCTTGTACCGCGCCGCGAAGGCGAGCGCCATCAGCTGGCTCTTGTCGCCCAGCTCGGCCAGAAGGATGACCCCGAAGGACAGGAAGAAGGCGTTCAATGGGCTTTCATGCGCTACATAGACTCGCGCAATGGACCTGGATCGGCAGGAACTGCCCCCGCCGCGCCCCAATGAGCCGCCACAGCGCGTGCCCGAGCTGCGCCCACCGCTGCTGGGCGACTGGTTCATCTACCTCTCGGTCATCGTGCTCTTCTGCGGCGTCATCGCCATCACGGCGCTTGAGCTGGGCAATCCACTTCGGTCGCCCATCGTCAGCTTTCCAACGATCCTTGGCGCCGCGGTGCTCGCACTCGTCGCCGCGGACGGCGCGCTCCGGACCTGGCGCTCGGTCTTCGCCTGGTTGCCCATCTCGCGCCCCCGCGCGATACAGCGCGCGGTGTGGACGGTCGTCCTCGCGTGCATCGCACTGGGCAGCGTGGGGCTGATCGCCTACCTGGTCGTCGCGTGACCCAACACACCCCGCCCGGCGTTCCACCATGGCTCGCCGCGATGCTCAACTACTGCTCGCGCTGCGGCTCGCCGCTCGCCCACGGTCCCGTGGCCAACGAGACGCGCGACCGGCTCGCCTGCGCGAACTGCGGGTTCATTGCCTACGTCAACCCGCGCCTCGTCGTCAGCACCTTGCCGGTCACCGCTGACGGCCGCCTCGTTCT
>DAIERN010000176.1 GCA_027346765.1 Chloroflexota bacterium
ACTTCGTTTTCCGTCCTCGAAGATATCGAGGGGAATCTGCCGCCCGTCCTCTCCATCAAGACCGAGAGCTGGCTCTCGCCGCACCTCGTCGTGCCGCTCGAGAATGCCGACGCGGACGCGGTGTACGACGCCTTCGCCAGCTGGATCCGGGCGGCGGGGAGCGCAACGCTCATCGCGAACGCCGCAGACGCGGGCGTGCACCACGTGATCGCGCGCCTCACCGGCTGGCCAGGCCAGGTGATCGCGCTCGATGACGCCCCGCTCGCCCAGCCCGTTGGTCTGCCCGGCCCGGCCAACGCCGCCAACGCGCGAGTCGTCGCCGGCGTGGCGCGCTTGCTGGGGGTTGCGGACCCGGACATCGCGCGCAGCCTGGCGGAGTTCCACGGCGTCGGCCGGCGGCTGGAGCTCAAGGGGGAAGCGCGGGGCGTCACCGTCCTGGACGATTACGGCCACCATCCCACGGCCATCGCCAAGACCATCCAGGCGGTGCGCGAGAAGTATCCGAACAGGCGCCTCTGGGCGGTCTACGAGCCGCTCACCTATCACCGGACGGCGGCCATGCTCGAGCAGTTCGCCGATGTCCTGGCGACGGCGGACGAGGTCGCCATCGCCGACATTTGGGCCGGCCGCGATCCAGACACGACGGTGACATCAGCCAAGGTCCTGGCGGACGCGGTCACGCAGCATGGCGGGCCGCGCGCCACCTCACCGGGCAGCGTGGAGCGGACCGCGGACTACCTCGCCACGCAGGTCAAGCCCGGTGACGTCGTGCTGGTCATGGGTGGCGGCCGCTCGTACGTCATCGCCGCGCGCCTCGTCGAGCTGCTAGCCAAATAAACTGGCAGTCATGGCAACTCTGACACCCGGCAACGGACAGGATCTGCTGGCGCTCTGGAAGCGCGGCGTTGAGCGCCGCTCGCCCGACGATCTGCTCGAGCTGTGCGCTCGCGACATCGACTTCCGGCCGGATCCCTTCAGCGAGCCGCTGATCGGCCTGAGCGCCGTTCACGCTCACTGGAACGACTTCGCCGCGAGCCAGGCCAATGTCGAGTTCGACGCGGAACGCGTCTGGGTGAGCGGCAATACTGTCCTCGCGAGCTGGCACGGCGCCTATACCCGCCGCGCGACGGCCGAGCGTGTGCGCGTGCGCGGCTTCATGACCCTGGAGCTGGGTGAGGACCGCAAGATTCAGCGCTTCCGGCAGTGGCCCGCCGAACGGGTGGTCGGGACCGATTCGACCTTCGAAGTCGCGCAAGAGCAGGTCATGCCGGCCGCTCGCGGCAGGCATGACCGGAGCGCGCAGCAGCAGCCGTGAGGCGTCGCTGCGGAGGCATTCACATTTGAGCAGGTGGTGAACACAGATGGCAGGTGACGTTTCCTTCGACGTTGTGAGCGATTTCGACCAGCAGGAGCTGGTCAACGCGCTCGACCAGGCTCGGCGCGAGATCGGCACGCGCTACGACTTCAAGGGCGCGAAGGCGGAGCTGGAGCTGGGCAAGGAGGAGATCACCCTGCGCACGGACACCGATTTCCGCGCCAAGCAGATCCGCGACCTGCTCGAGTCGAAGGCGATCCGGCGCGGCCTGTCGCTCAAGATCTTCGATTGGGGCACGATCGAAGAAGCCGGCGGCAACACCGTCCGCCAGCGCATCGGTCTGCGGCGCGGCCTGCCCGACGACCTCGCCAAGAAGATCACCAAGCTCATCCGCGACGACTTTCCCAAGCTGAAGTCGCAGATCCAGGGCGACGCGGTGCGCGTGAGTGGCAAGAGCAAGGACGAGCTGCAACGGCTGATCTCCCGGTTGCGCGAGGAATCAGAGGCCTATCCGGTGCCGCTCCAGTTCGAGAACTACCGTTGATGATCCCCGACCGCTGGGTCCGCGTGATCATGGTGGCGCTCGTCGTGGTCGTCGTCCTGGGCCTGGTGTTCAGCTCGATGAGCTTCGGCCGCTAGGGCCGCCGTGGCCCAACGCGAGGGCCGCACCGTCGGCCGGTTGATCGCTGATGCCCTGGCGGCGGCGGGCGTGCGCTGGGCGTTCACGGTGCCCGGCGAGAGCTTCCTCGAGGTGCTCGACGCGCTGCCCGCGGCCGGCATCCGGGTTATCGCGACGCGCCACGAGGGCGGCGCATCTTTCATGGCTGAGGCGGTGGGTCAGCTGACCGGCGCGCCGGCCGCGGTGTTGGGCACGCGTGCGGTTGGGGCAGCCAACATGAGCATCGGCATCCACACCGCGCGATCGAACTCCACGCCCATGGTCGCGCTCGTTGGCCAGGTCGCGCGGTCGCACCTGGGCCGCGAGGCGTTCCAGGAGAGCGATCTCGTGGCGACGCCCGGCGGGCTCGCCAAGTGGGCGGCACAGATCGACGATCCTGCCACGGCCGCGGCGCAGCTGGGGGAGGGGCTCTCAGCGATGCGCTCCGGCCGCCCGGGGCCGGTGCTGTTCGCGTTGCCCGAGGACGTGCTGGGTGAGCCAGTGCCCGCGCGGACCAGGGTCAACGTGGCGCCACTGGCCCCGCCGTCCGTCAGCGACGCGGCGGTGGACGAGGTGCTGGCATTGCTCGCCGTAGCTGTGCGGCCGCTCATCCTGGCCGGCGGCGGTATTCACGCCGCCCGGGCGCGTGACCAGCTCGTGGCGCTCTCTCAACGGCTGGGGGTGCCCGTCATGGCCGCCTGGCGCCGGCCGACCGCGTTTCCGAACGATCACCCGCACTACCTTGGAATGACCGGCTACGGCGCCCCTGCGAGCGTCAGGGAGCGTCTCGACGCGGCCGACGCGCTGCTCGTGATCGGCTCGCGGCTGAACGAGATCGCGTCGTTCGACTACCGGATCCCGCGAGCGCGCCAGCGCTGGGCACACGTCGACCTCGCGCCGCGCAGCGCGGCCGTGGCGGGTCTGCGCCGCGCGACGATCGCCGTACCTGCCGATGCGGGCGCTTTCCTGCGGGCGGCGCTCGAGCGGTCGCGCACCTACAAGCCGCCCAGGTCGCGGGCCGCCCAGACTGCCGCGGACCGAGCAGCGTACCTGGCGGCGTCCAGCCTGGCGGAAGAGCCCGCTTGGTCCGGCCCTGGCGTGAGCCCGGCGCACGTGACGAACGCCCTGCAGCGCGTGGCCCCAGT
>DAIERN010000177.1 GCA_027346765.1 Chloroflexota bacterium
ATCTCGCCGGCCGGGGCCTGCGCCTGAAGCTCGACGCCCGCCTGGAAACCGCCCGCCAGACCGGCGCGGCGGCGCTGGCCTGGCCGCGCTGGTCGGACGACGACCGTCGCCCGCTGGCGCGCGCCGCCGGGGCATACGTCGTGCTGGTCGACGGCGAACCTGTGCTGTACCTGGAGCGCGGCGGCAAATCGCTCCAGACACTGCCGTCCTTCGCCGACTCAGGTGTCGCCGCAATCGCGCTCAACGCTCTCCGCCAGGTGCTGGCCGATGGCCGCTACCGCGCTCTGCAGATCGAGCGCGTCGATGGCACGCCGGTGGGCGAATCGGTCCATGCGCCCGCGCTCGCCGCCGCCGGCTTCCAGCGGGCCTACCGGGGCTGGCTGCTCCGCGCCTGATCGGGCCGGCCCATGCCTCAAGGCGACACCCTCGCGCGCATCGCCACTGTCCTGCGGCCAATCCTCGCCGGGCGCAGGATTACCAGTGCCCGTGCCCGCTTTGGCGGACCGCGCCTGGATCTCGTCATCGGCAGCACGTGCAGCGCGGTGGAGGCGCGCGGCAAGCACCTGCTGATCGGCTTCGACAACGGCCTCACGCTCCATACCCACCTGGGCCTCCACGGTTCGTGGCATCGCTACCGGACCGGTGAGCCCTGGCGCCGTCCGGCGGCGCGCGCGGTGGCGATCCTTGATACCGCAGATGCGACTGCCGTCTGTTTCGACGCGCCCACCGTGGAGCTGCTCGAAACGCGCGCTCTCGCGGCACATCCGGTGTTGCGCCGCCTGGGCACCGACGTCGCAACGGGCGAGTTCGACGTTGACGCCGCTCTGGCCGCGCTGCGCGAACCGCGCCGCGCCGCCATGGCGATCGGCGATGCGCTGATCGACCAGAGCGTGCTCGCCGGGCTGGGCAACGTCTACCGCTCCGAGCTGCCGTTCATCGAACGCGTGAATCCGTTCGCGCCGGTGCGCGGTGTCAGCGAGGTGAAGCTGCGTGCCATGGTCGAACGCGGCGCAGTGCTGGTGAAGCAGAACAGCGCCGGCGGCGCCCGGGTGACCACCTCGGCCGGCACGCCGGGCAACCTGCATGTCTACGGTCGCACCGGCCGGCCGTGCCCCCGCTGCGCGACCCGAATCGTGTCCGCCGCGACACGCGCGCACCCCGGCGCGTCGCCGCGCCGCGCCTACTGGTGCCCGTCGTGCCAGCGCGCACCCGAGTCGCGGCAAGAGCTTGCCGACTTGTAACGCGGCACCACACCGGACCCCACTATCATTCGCCCGGCAGCCTGGTCGCTCGACCGGCGAGGGAATGGAAGGGGAGAGCCATGTTCCGCTCTGTTGGAGCGCGTCTTGTTACCGGGCTGATGCTCGTCGCACTGTGGCTTAGCAGCGCGGCAGCGCCCGCAGTGGCTGCATCACACACTAGCTGGGTGGACAATGACAACCACCCTGGCGACGGACCCAACGCCTGCGACACGGCGCATTTCCACACGATCCAGGCGGCCATTGATGCCTCATCGCCCAACGATCGCGTTTTCGTCTGCCCGGGCACATACCCAGAGCAGGTGACGATTGACGTCCGTGGCCTGTCCGTCCAGGCGAAGCCGACGCACGCCGCGAAGATCATTCCGCCCGGCGCTGTCCTGGAGGAGGTCGACGGCACGACCTCGCTGGTCCGGATCACCGCGCGTAACGTGAGTCTCGTGGGATTCCGGTTGAACTTCCCCGCAGGTGACGGCGATCCGCAGCCGCTCGCGAACGGTTGCTCGCAGGTCGATGCGGCGATCGTCGCAGACTGGCCGCACGCGCTGGTGTACTCCAATGCGATCACGGCCCTCGGCACGAACACCCTAAGCGGCGACTGCGGGTACCTGGTCGGCATCGTCCTGGGCTCAGATACCCTCAACGGCGACTCAAGCCTTGCCACTTCGCCGTTCAACGGCGACACCTCAGTCGTCGCCCATAACACCGTTCGCGACTTCAAGTACCTCGGTATCGGCGTCGGTGGTGATCGATCGGCCCGGGTTTACTCGAACCGCGTTCGCTACGTTCATGCCGATGATCCCGCGACCTGTGTGGTCACACCTGTATTGGGCATCCAGGCTGACATCACCTACCCGTGCACCCTCACCATCGCGAATGTCCCCCAGTCGCTCGAGCCGCTGCCCTTCAGCGTCGGTATCGGGGCGGTCGGGGCGTTGGTTGATGTCCGCAAGAACTCGGTCTATTCGACACTCGATGCCGAGGCGTGCAATCCATTCGACTCCAGTTTCTGTCCGAACTCGCTGGGCGTCGGCATTGGCATGCTGTCACCCGCGCCAGGCTCAATGGTCAGGAACAACACGGTCACCAACACCTTCTTTGGACTGGGTCAAATCGACAGCGAAGTTGCTCCGGCGTTGCAGGGGACACTCCCGAGCGCCCCAAATGGCACCCAGTACACGGGCAACCGCGCAAACGAGAATTTCGTTGGGTTCTTCCTGGCGGGATACGAAAACGTCTATTACGGCAACCGCGCCCACCTGAACCAGGCAAACGTCTGGGTCGTTGGTGGCTCGGACAACAGCTTCATGAGCAATGATTTCCGCTACAGCTTCGACGCTGCCGACTGCATCGACCAAACGTCGGGTAGTGGGACATCAGGTACCGCCAACTATTGGGATGGCACGAACTGGGGCTATGACAACTCGCCGAGCGACATCTGCACGGCGCCGTTTGTGTGATAGCTCCGCCTCTTAGCGCGAGCTGAACGGTAAGGGCCCGGAGGAGACTCCGGGCCCTTACCTATTTGGCGCCGGCCACTCGATTTGGGATGAGCGTCCGCCAATCGCGCTGCCACAGCCACGGCACGGAGGCCCAGGCGAGCACCATGTAGTCGATGCGCAGCGGGCGCGGGTAGTTGAGCACGATGTCCAGCTGGCGCACGACCTGCGGCCAGGTCGCGAGCGTGAGCACGCCGAGGACTGCCAGCGCCGCCAGGCCGTAGACGAGCAGGTACGGACCGAGCGCGAAGGCGAGAATGACGAGCCAGTCGCGCATGGTGAAGGGCGCCACGCCAGGGGCCGGGCATGACCGCATGGTCCGCACGAGGTACGCCTCGATGCGTTCCAG
>DAIERN010000178.1 GCA_027346765.1 Chloroflexota bacterium
CACTGCGGATTGCGTGCGCCGAGCCGCGAAGGATCGAAAAAGAGCTGCAACTGAGACGCCAGTTCAGCGAGCGCGACGACAGGACGCGCCGGCTCACCATCGACGAGGCGCGGACCAACCGGCTGAAGCTCGACTGGGACACGGGCGCCCGGCCCACCAAGCCAACCTTCCTGGGGGCGCGGTCGCTGGGCGACATCCCGCTCGACGAGCTTGTCGAATACATCGACTGGACGCCGTTCTTCGCGGCCTGGGAGCTGCCCGGCCACTACCCCGAGATCCTGAGCGACGAGCGGCGGGGCGAGGCCGCGCGCGCCCTATTCAACGACGCGCAGCAGCTGCTCGAGCGCACGGTCAAGGAAAAGCTGCTCCACGCCAGCGCCGCGGTCGGCTTCTGGCCGGCCAACGCCACGAATGACGACGACATTGTCCTCTTCACGAACGACGAGCGAATCACCGAGCTCGACCGGCTGCACACCCTCCGGCAGCAGATGGCGAAACCGGACAGTCGGCCCAACCTGGCCCTGGCCGACTTCACCGCCCCCGTCGAATCGGGCGTACGCGACTACGTCGGCGCCTTCGCCGTCACCGCCGGCGGCGGGCTCGAGGAGGCCAAGAAGCTCTTCACGGACGAGAACGACGACTACAACGCGATCCTCCTGACCTCGCTCGCCGACCGCCTGGCGGAGGCCGCCGCCGAGTGGCTCCACGCCAAGGTGCGGCGCGAGCTGTGGGGTTATGCGCCCGATGAGACACTCGACAACGCCGCGCTGATCGCGGAGAAATACCAGGGCATCCGCCCCGCCCCGGGTTACCCCGCCCAGCCCGATCACACCGAGAAGCGCACGATCTTCCGGCTGCTCGATGCTGGCCGCAAAGCGGGTATCCACCTGACCGAATCGATGGTGATGGTGCCCGGCTCATCGGTCAGCGGGCTCTACTTCTGGCACCCCGACGCGCACTACTTTGGGCTGGGCCGGATGGGCGCCGATCAGCTCGCCGACTACGCGGCGCGCAAGGGCTGGTCGCTCGCCGAAGCCGAGCGTTGGCTGGCGCTCAACGTGGTCGAGGAAAGCGCTCGGGCAAGATAGGCCGAGATCTACCGCGCCGACGCGAGTCCGCCGCTAAGGCCGCAACGGGATCGTCTGCCCCCGGGCATCTGCGACTCTTCTGGTGCCTAGATCGCTGGCAAGCGTCACGGTCAGCACGCGACTCTGCAGGCTAGCGGACTGAGGAAGCGGGATCCAACAAGGGAGCGCTTCGACACTGATCCGGATCTCAGCGTCGCCCTCCGAAACGCCAGTTACGCGCGTCCATGAGCAGGATGGGGCAGCCGCGTCAACAGCAAGTGTGCGCTGGTTCACGACTCGGTATGACGACATGTCTGGGAAGAGGACGGTCGAGTTCTGCTTGACCACTAGCATCACGATGGCAACGACGATTACCAGTAGCCAGAGCTTGCGTGGGATATGGACGCCGCGACGCTGAGCTACATCGTTGCCGGTCACAGCCGAGAGCGTCGCGGCTCAATTGGCTATTGGCAAGTGTCAAATGGCACCAGGTGTTTGGGCGTCAACGAGAGCGCTCGGGCCTGGGGTTTGCGCCCGATTCCGAGCGGTATACTCGCGGCGGCCGGTCGCGCCGCGCTCAACGACCTGCGCGGCTGGCCACTCCGTCGCAGCAAGCCCTCATCAAAGGTCCGTCGCCTTGACCTCGAACGTGTCCCAGAGCTACCCCTACTCCAGTGAAACGGACGCTGAACGCACGGCCGCGATCGCCGCTGCGACAGCTAAGTTCACAGGGTTGGCTGACACGATCAGCGCTGAGAGCCAGCCGCTGCCCGACGAGGGTCCGGCCGAGCCCGGCCAGCCGCACCGCACCTGGGTCTTCGTCTGCCCCAAGCACGTGACCGGCCGCCTGCACGTTGCCGGCTACGCCCGCGAGAAGCACGCGCTGTTCACCGTGTGCGACGAGGGCGGCGAGACCTACCTCCGCTGAGCCGCTGACCGCATGCCTGAGCTGATCACCTGCAACCAGTGCGGCAATGAGGTGCCGCGGCTGCGGTTCTGCATCCGCTGCGGCGATCCGTTGGCCGACGAGTACAAGGCCGAATCAGTCAAGGAGGACAGGCGCCGGTTCGCGGCTGCCCCGGATGAGCGCGTCAACTCCGTGGCGCTCGTCAGCACGCTGTTCCCGCAGCTGCCGCGGGCGGACATGCGCTCGTTCCGCCTCGCCTTTGCCCTGGGCGTGGCGATCATCGTCGGACTGGCGCTGATCGGCTTCTACCCCATCGCGCTCGCCAGCGCGGCTGTGCTGGTGCCGCTGCTGATGGTGCTCTACCTGTGGGATGTCGACATCTACGAGGACGAGCCGCTCACCACGCTGGGCGCGACCATGCTGTGGGGCGCGCTCGCGGGCATCGCGTACGGCTGGCTGGCGCGCGGCCTGCCGGGCGCAACCGGTTTCGGGCCGAGCGACCTGACCTCGATACTGCTGCCCGGTGTCGCCATGCCGATCATCGAGGGCGCGTTGATGCTCGCCGGGCCACTGTTGCTGCTGCGCTGGAAGAGGTTCAACGACGCCCTCGACGGCGCGACGTTTGGCGCCGCGTCCGCGGTGTCGTTCACTGGCACCCACCTGATCGTCCAGGCGCTGCCGATCTTTGGCGCGGGCCTGCGACCGGCGGGCGACCCACTGCCATGGATCGTCCAACTGCTGTCGCTGGGCGTCCTCCAGCCGGTCATCGCCGCGGGCGCGGTGGGCTCCTTTGCCGCGGCCCTCTGGCTGCGCTACCGCTCGCCGGTCAACGACCGCAACGCGCTGGGCGTCCTGGGCCAGCCTGCCGGCGCGCTCGTTGGCGCGCTGGTGCTGCTCATCGCGGCGGGTCTCGCCAAAACGCTGCTGACGCT
The DNA here is from genome assembly GCA_027346765.1 of Chloroflexota bacterium. The sequence continues at coordinate 2,907 of DAIERN010000178.1, forward strand.
CATCCCGCAGACGCTCGTGCTCGCGGTCATCGCGGTGGTCGCCCTCCTGTGGCTGCGCCGGGTTCGCAACGCTCACTATGCGCAGTCCTTTGCTCCCACTGGCCACGTAGGCGTAGTGGCCGGCCACCGTGACCGCCTGGGCAACGCCCGGTACGCTGTACGAGCCGATGGCAGTTGGATTGGTTGG
>DAIERN010000179.1 GCA_027346765.1 Chloroflexota bacterium
TCTTAGTAAGTGGCTTTGATGCCGACATACACGCGATTGCGGGTGAAGCTGCGATCCGCGCCGAGGCCGGAATTCAACCCGGAATCAAGACGGTCGTAGTTGTATCCGGCGTGGGCCTCGAGGAACTTGTTGATCTCGCTCCCGAGCGTCTGCAGGAGCTGGTCAATCATTCGGCGTGCGCCTCAAGAGCGTGTCCACGGTTGGCCCCGAGTCTACCTTCTGACGCTCAGTGCCGAAGGCCGGTGACGGTCCAAAGAGCGTTACGGAAACCTGCCACATAGCCGCAAACGGCCAAGCCGCACACGAACACACCGGCCAGCAGCAGCGCGACGAACAGCGGCGCGACGTCGCTCAGCATGTCGTTGATGCTCGTGGTGGCGAGGAACGCGGCGCGCGTCGCCTGCCAGGCGATGGCCAGCGCCCAGTCCGTGCCCAGCACGGCCAGCGCGAGCACGACCCATGCGAGCACGGCGCGGGCGAGGAACCACAGCGGCCGGCGAACGATTGCTCCGACCGACCCGGCGAAGGCGCCACCCACCGACCGACCGGACAGCAGCCCCCGCACCCAGACCGCCGAGACCGAATCAACGATGGGCAACGCGATGGCCAGGATGGCGAAGGGCTGTGCCAGGTGCGACAGCACGCGGTCGTAGACCGACGCGGCCGAGGACGGCAGCAGGATCTCCTGGTAGGTGGATTGGCCCAGAGCTGCGGCAAGGGGCACGGCCGCGAGCAGCAACGCGATCAGCGTCAGCGACTCGACCACGAACAGGTCGCGCAGCCGGGCGCCGGGGTCGCGCCGCGTGGTCATCTCGACATCCGGATCAGCAGTCACGCGGCGGTAGGCGACGATCTCGAGCCACGCCAGGACGTACAGCACGGACATCACGATCGCGGTCGAGAAGATGGTCACGGCCCCGACGCCAACGAAGAAGCCCGGCGTGAGACCACTCGTGCCCAGGCTGCCGCCCAGCATCAGGCGCACCTCGACCTGCGTCGGCAAGACGATGATCGGCAGCAGCAGCGCAAGGATGCCGCCGCGCAGGATGAAGCTCAGCGTTCCCAGGAGCCACAGCGACGGCTGCTCAACCGGAGCGGCCAGCGCGTGACCAACGAGGGAGCGCCAACCAGGTGCCGCGGCGGTCCGGACGCCCGGTGCCGCAAGGGTGGGAGCGGTAATCGGGTCTACTTCTTCTTGTTGCTGTCTATCGCGGCCTTGGCCAGCTTGACGGCGATGCTGCCGCCGGGCACAAACAGGCCAACGGTGTCCGCGCCGACGTCGAACAGCAGGTCACGGTTGAGCGCGCCGCGGATCTGACCCGCGAGCGCCTTGCCGGCGCGCGTCTGCCCGGTGACAGAATCGATCTCGACGATCGCGTTCTTGCCCTTGCCGTTCCAGGTGAACTCGAACGCCCAGACCGGCCGATAGAAAAGATCGGTCGCCTCGAGGACGACCTCCTCCTCCAGCACCTTGTCGGCCTGGACCGGCTTGATGAGCTCACCCATCAAGGCGCGCACCACGAAAGAGGCGCGGTTCTCGGGGGGCAGCGCGATCGTGTCGCCCTCCGCGAGCGTCGCGGGGTCGGCGATCTCAGAGCGCGGCCCGGTGACGACCTGCGCCCCGTCAGCCACGGCCGCGCCAGTCAGGCCGTCGACGAACGACTCGCTCCGGATTTCGGTCCGGCAGTGTTCCAGGGCGGGCACGCGGAAGGCGCGGGTGGCGCCCGTGGCCACGCCTTCGTACTTGGTGCCGGTGATCGTCAGCCCCTCGACGTCCGGTGCGGCGGCGGGGACGTTGTACTCGCGATTGCGCTCATAGACGTAGATCGCGTGACCGGCGACGTGCCAGAAGGGCTCAAGGCGGCGCTGCTTGTTGACGAGCGTCACTTCCTCTGGTTTGGGCTTGGACAGCAGCGAGCCCAGGGCCGACGTGCGCTTGTCCATCGCGCGCTGGGTGATTTCGTCGATGGTCAGTCGCTCTTCGAGCAGGAAGAGCCGTTCGGGAGCGAGGGTGATCTCCATCGCGGCATGATGCACCCGCCCGCGCCAGAGCGGTAGAGGGGGTTTTGCGCCGTAATCCGCAAGGGCCGTCAATTGGCAATGGCATTTCCAACTTCTGGGCAAAGACCGCGCTAACGCGAGGCTTCCGGAGTTGGGAGATGCAGGAAACCTTCCGTGGCTGGCCGGTTCACGCTTGAGCCGCACCGCTGCGGGCGATCTGGGCTCAATCGGCTGGCCCGCGCTACCTCTTGGAGGCCGCCAACGCGGCGAGTTGAAATCCCACTCTCGATTCCGCACCCTGGGCTGGGGCCCACCAGCCTCAGCCCGGGCGGCCCACGGCCTCCACCGCGGCAGCGAAGCCGCGCAGCAGCTCGCGCGCCAGCTGGTTCTTGGTCATCAGCGCTGCGCGCACCGGGTCCCACTGAATTGCCACCATGCAGATCAGCGGCCGCTCCCACGGGCGCGACTCGTCGTCGGCCGACGGCATCCGGAGTCGTATCTGCTGCCGGCCGCCGGACTCGGCGATCAAGCCGGAGAGCGCGCCGGCAACTCTGGGTCCCATCGCTTCAAGCGGGGTTCCCGGCGGCGGTCCGGCGGCCGGCGCGACGCTCAGCGTCGACACCACTCCACCCTCGTCGCCGACCCACAGGTTGGTCAGCCACCAGCCGTCATCCATGACGCTCGGCGCGGTCATGCCGGCGCTCAGCTTCGCGCCGTCGCGCAACGCCACCTGCTCTTCCTTGACGAACGAAATCCCCGGGACCGGTAGCCGCTCTGCTGTCACCTGCTTTGTGTCAAATGGATGGCATGCGTCCACCGTTCGAGCGCGACAGGCGGATCTTGCTGCAAATAGGGCGTATTTCGTCCACTTGACACAAGATCCCGCCTAGCACTGGAAACCGTGGTCGGGATACGTCCACTTGACGCAACTTGGTCAAACACGCGGTCTCGCTCGCCGGTTACTCCCACTCGATCGTCGCCGGGGGCTTGGACGAGATGTCGTAGACCACGCGGTTGACGCCGGGGACCTCGTTGACGATGCGCGAGGAAATCCGCCCCAGCAGGTCGTAGGGCAGCTTGGCCCAGTCGGCG
>DAIERN010000017.1 GCA_027346765.1 Chloroflexota bacterium
AACGGTTGCCGAAGGACAGCTCGATTCCGGTGGGCACTGAACCTGGGGCGTCATGGCGCACTTTTTGATCGGCCCACTTGTAGTAGGCCGCGGGATTGGAGCCGCCGCCAAGCAGGTTGAGGTTCCACTCCACTTCCACGTGCCCGTCGAATGGGCGAGAGGACGAAACGTGGACATCGACGCCTAGAACTCCCTGGTTCCGTGTCGGACGCATCTCGCCGCAGCCGATGCTCTTGCGGACGCGAATGCCCTCGGCTTCCCGCGACAGGAAAACTGCCCACGGATCGACACTGTCGACCTGCCACTGCCCGTTGACGAAGTCGCCCAATTCGACGCCCGTCGAATCGAGGATCCGAACCAGGCCGCTGCGGCGCTCGTGGTCGTCGTACACGAGCAGTTTCGACAGGCCGACCTCCTTGGCCTGGAAGTTCTCATGGGGACTTAGTAGCTTGGTCTTCTTGGCCGCCGCCGCCTCCTCTGCCTCGCGCAGCTTCGCGTGGTACGCCTCAGGCCGGCGACGCAGCACCGACGCGAGCGCCACCTGCGACGCGCGCAGGTCCCACGCCGAGATGCCGCCGCCCTCCGCCGGATCGACCAGGACCGTTTGACCGACCGTCCCGATGAGCACCTCGTCGCGGCCGTCGAGGTCGTAGTCGGCGACACCGTTCGCGGCCGCCGAGCCCAGCGCCAGATCCTCGGCCGCGATCAGCTCAGCGAGCGTCGCCATGCGCAGGTGGACGAGGTAGATGCCGCCGAACAGGCCGTGCCAGTAGCAGTCGTTGGACTGGCCGCGGTACAGGTGGTCCAGCGCTCGGTCGCGCTGCGCACCCGCCGGCATCGCCTCAACCAACGCCGACACGCGCAGCATCTGCTTGTGGAGGTCGTTCACCTCGCGGTAGCGCGCGGCGAAGTTGCGCCACATGCCGCCGCGCAGGAAGCGCGCCGCGGGGGAGCCTGTCTCCACCGCGTCCTTGAGCAGCTCTGCAAACACGGGTGCCTCGTCCACAGGTAGCACCCACTGGGTCATCTCGACGTACGAGGCCGTGGGAACGTAGATCCGACCGATGGGCGGGTGGCCGGCCATCCAGTCGGACGGGGTCACCGTGGTCAGCCAGTCGGAGTTGTCCTCCAGCGCCTTGAAACAGGTGTCGACCCAGGCGTCCTTGCCCCACGAGAGCTCGGCCGTGCCGGGCCAGCCGCCGAACTTCTCGCCGTCGTCGCCCATCGTCCCAAGCCGTTCGCCGTCGTCGGTGGCCGCGGCCCGCAGGTACGCGATGAGCTCGGGCACAGGTTGCCAGGGAATGCGGTAGCGCAGGCCTTTTTCCGTGCCGAAGATGGTCAGCAGCCGGCCCTGGTCGTCGGTGGTGTAGGTGCCCCACATCTCGTCCTCGGGAACGGACGCGCCCCGCAGATGGTTGTCGTCGAGGACGGTGTAGGAGTACCCGGCATCGACGAGAGCCGTTGGCAACGACGGCTCCCAGACGCGTTCCGCCAGCCATGCACCCTTGGGCGCCACGCCGAAACGCCGCTCGAGGTCGCTGCGCATGCGGGTCAGCTGGCCCACGCGGTCACGATCAGGCAGGGCCGCGAGAATGGGCTCGAAGTGGCCGCCGCCCACGATCTCCACCTGGCCGCGCGCGACCAGCGCCCGCAGGCGATCCAGGAACTGCGGCTGGTTGGCGTCGATCCATTCGAGCAGCGGCGCGGTGTAGTGCAACGCCACGCGGACTTTGGGGTGGCGCTCCAGCGCCCCGACTATCGGCTCGTAGGCGTTGGCGAAGACCTCACCGATGACCCAGCCGAAGTTGCCCACCGGCTGGTGGTTGTGGAGGATCAGCGCGAGCGAGATGCGCGCCGTCAATTGAGGCGCGCCGCTACGACGCCGCGGAGGCGCGTCCCGCCCTTGCCGTTTGCGGCGCCGCGTTCTGCGCCGCCGGCAGGTACAGCTGCTCGACGTACTCCTGCAGCATGCGGCTCGTCGAGAAGCGCCACATGGTCGTGGCCATTGACGCCTTCATCATCTCCAGCCAGCGGGTCGGGATGCCGTTCGCGTCGCGCTCGTAGTAGCGCGGCACGATCTCCGTCTCGAGCAGCCGGTACAGGTCCTGCGCGTCGGCCCAGTCCTGCGCGCCCTCGTCCGCGCTCGTGTGGCGCGAGCCGATCGCCCAACCGTTGGTGCCGTCGTAGCCCTCGTCCCACCAGCCATCGAGGATCGAGCAGTTGATGATCCCGTTCATGGCCGCCTTCATGCCGCTCGTGCCCGACGCCTCCAACGGCCGGCGCGGGTTGTTCAGCCACACGTCGACGCCTGACACGAGGTAGCGCCCGACGCGGATGTCGTAGTCCTCGAGCACGAACACGTGGTGGTCGAACTTTGGCGCGCGGCTCCTGGTGAAGATGTCCTGGATGACGCGCTGGCCGGGCCGATCGGCGGGATGGGCCTTGCCGGCGAACACGATCTGGACGGGCCGCTCAGCGTTGAGCAGGATGCGCGCCAGCCGTTCCTCGTCGGAAAAGATGAGCGACGCGCGCTTGTAGGTCGCGAAGCGGCGGGCGAAGCCGACCGTCAGCGCCTCCGGGTCGAGCGCCCCTGACAGCTCCTCGAGCAGCATGGGCGCCTCGCCGTGGCGTGCGAACTGGTTCTGAAGGCGGCGGCGCGAGAAGTAGGCGAGCTCGAGCTTCTGTCGGCGATGCGCCTCCCACAGCTGCGCATCGGGGATCTTGGCGAGGTCATTCCAGAACGGCTTGGTCGCCGCGTCCAGGTTGTCCAGGTCCGCGCCCAGGGTCTCGTACAAGGCGCGCGCCGGACCGCCCACCCAGGACGGCGGGTGAACGCCGTTAGTGATGCCCAGGATGGGCTTCTCGATCAGGCTCGACCAGGTGGCGTTGGCGGTCTGCGCGTGCAGGTGCGACACCGCATTTGCCCCGTTCGTCGTGCGCAGCGAGAACGCGGTCATGTCGAACTGGTGCGTGTCGTTGTCCGTGCCCCGGCCGCGCTCGATGACGCGCTCGAGATCAAGGCCGCTGTCAGCGACGAGCGGCGCGGCAAGCCGGCGCACGAGGTCAGCGTCGAAGCGCTCGTTACCGGCGCTGACCGGGGTGTGGATCGTGAACACCGCGTTGCGCTTGACCTGCTCGAGCGCCTCGTCCTGCGCCAGCCCGCTGACCATCAGCTCGCGCGTCCGCTCGACGAGCATGAACGCGCTGTGGCCCTCGTTCAGATGCCAGGCGCGCGGCTGGATGCCCAGGGCGCGCAGCGCGCGCGTGCCGCCCACGCCCAGCACCATCTCCTGGTGGAGGCGCATCTCGCGGCCGCGGACGTACAGGATGTGGGTGATGGGCCGGTCGGCCTCGTCGTTATCGGGGATGTCCGTATCCAGCAGCAGCAGCGGCACCCGGCCGACCTCGGCCAGCCAGACGGCGCACCACACCGTGCGGCCGGGCAGCTCCACACCTACGCGCAGCGGCCCGCCGTCCTCGCCCGCGACGCGCTTGAGCGGCAGCAAGCGCGGGTCGAAGTCGGGATAGGCGTGTTCCTGGTGGCCGTCGGCATCGATGGTCTGCCGAAAATAGCCATGGCGATAGAAGAGGCCCACGCCGACGAACGGGATGGCCATGTCGCTGGCCGCCTTGAGATGGTCGCCGGCCAGGACGCCCAGGCCGCCCGAGTAGATACCCAGCGACTCGTGCAGGCCGTACTCAGCGCAGAAATAGGCGACCGGGCCGTCCAGCTGCTCGCCATGCTCGCGCTCGAACCAGTGGCCGGCGCCGTTGTCCATGTAGCGATCGAAGCCGTCGAGCAGCGTCCGGTACTCGGCCATGAGATCGACGTCGTCAAGGATCTCCGACCAGTCGCGCTGGACCTGCACCAATGGCACGGGATTGCGGTAGCGCAACCACGAGCCGACGTCGATGCGCCGGAAGAGGACGCGCACCCGGGGGTGCCACATCCAATAGTGGTTGTACGCCAGTCGGTTCAGCCCGTCGAGCTGAGGGGGTAGTCGGACGCCCTGCGGAGGCAGGGTCGGAATATCAATCCTTCGAAGCACGGGAGTCAGATGCTAGCGCAGGCAGCGCTAGCATCGCGCCTTCATGCGCATTGCGATGGTCGCGTCCGAATGTGAGCCGTATGCCAAGACCGGCGGACTGGCCGACGTTGTTGACGCTCTCTCGCGGGCGTTGGGCGAGCTGGGCCACGAGGTCGACGTGTACCTGCCCATGTACCGCGGCATACAGGTCCCCGCGCCGGCTGAGACGCTGTCGCTCGAGGTTCCCATGGGCACGGGCTTGGTGCCGGTCACGCTGCGCAGCGGCCGCGGCCACGGCTACCGCCTGCGGCTGGTCGATCACGCAGCGAGCTTCGACCGGCCCGACTACTACCTCGTCGAGCCCGGCGTGGGCCCGGACTATCCCGACAACGGCTGGCGCTTCACCCTCTTGGGCCGCGCGGCGCTGGAGGCGATGCGCGTCGAGAACCGGGTCGCCGACGTGCTCCACGGCCACGACTGGGAGGCGGCGCCGGCGATTCTTGGCCTCGTCCACCGTTACGGCGCTGATCCCCTGTTCAGCCGCGTCGCGACGGTGCTGACGTGTCACAACCTGGCGTACCACGGCTGGGTGCCGCGCGATCAGGTGGCGCCGCAGCTCGACCTGCCGGACGGCGTCGGCAACGCGGACGGCGTGGACCTGCTGCGCGAAGGTCTGATCGCCGCGGACCTCGCCACGACGGTCAGCCCCACCTTCGCGCGCGAGTCGCTTGAAGGCGAGCTGGGCGCGGGCCTCGATGACGTGCTGCGCCATGGAGCGGCCACGGGCAGGTACATGGGCATCATCAATGGACTTGACAACGAGCTCTGGAACCCCGCGACCGACGCCGACTTGCCCGCGCGTTACTCAGCGAGCGACATGGTCGGCAAGCAGGTGTGCAAGGTAGCCCTGGCGGCTGAGCTGGGGCTCGATCCGGACGGCCCGATCCTGGCCATGGTCTCGCGGCTCGACCCCCAGAAGGGCTTCGACCTCTTGGCCGCGGCGGCGCCGGGCATCCTCGACCTGGGCGCGCGGATATGTGTGCTTGGGACCGGTGACAAGCGGTTGGTCGGTGAGCTTCAGCTCCTCGCCCGCGCCAATCCCGGCCGATTGGCTGTGGTCGACCGGTTCGATCGGGCTCTGGCGCGACGCATGTACGCCGGCGCAGACTCCTTCCTGATGCCATCCCGTTTCGAACCGTGCGGCCAGAGCCAGATGATCGCCATGCGCTATGGCACGCCACCCATCGTCCGCTTCACGGGCGGCCTGGTTGACACGGTCATCGACGCCGACCAGGACCCGATCAATGGCACCGGCTTTGGCTTCGGCCCGGCCGACCCGCGCGCCCTGGAGGCGACGGTGGGTCGCGCGCTGGCTGCCTTCGCTGAGGCCGACCGCTGGGCGCGCGTTGTCAGAAACGCCATGGCGACCGACTTCTCGTGGCGCCGTCCGGCGCTTGACTACGTCGCGGCTTACCGTAGGCTGCTGAGCTGATGCGCGGCGCGATCGCTACCACGCTCGCCGTTGCCCTCCTGGGTTTCGGCGTCCCGCCGAGCGCGTTTGCCGCCGCCGCCGCGATCGGCGGGTTCCGGGTCATCAACAGCCCCTTCACCGCGGACGATGTCAGCACCCGCCACAACGCGGGGCTGAAGCTGACCTTGTTGCGACCGGCGCAGGTGACGCTCAACATCGAGACACCGGCCGGTGCGGTCGTTCGCCACGTCGCGGCGGCGGTCCAACGTACCGCGGGGAGGTACCGCTGGCGGTGGGCAGGCCAAAGGGACGACGGTGCGTACGCGCCGGATGGCGATTACGTGGCGCACCTCGTTGTCAGGGGCGACTTCGGTGTCGAAGAGTCCACGGCGCCGTTGCGCAAGGGCATGCCGCCCATCTACCCCGCCAACCCTGGCGCGATCACGATCCTCGTCAACCCCGGCCACGGCGGCCCGAAGACCGGCGCGGCGACAAAGGCAGTCACCGAGAAGTTTCTCAATCTCGACATCGGCCTGCGCCTGCAGCGGCTGCTCCTCGCGGCCGGCGTGAACGTGGTGATGACCCGGACGACGGATGTCCACATTCCCGATCCTGAATTCGACGTGAACGGCGATGGCGTGGTCGGGCCGCCACCGCACCAGGACGACTGGGACGGCCTCGCCTACCGCATCGACATGGGTAACGAGGCGCGTGCCGACCTGCACATCTTCAATCACAACAACGGCGCGGGCTGCCGCTGCCGGCGGGGCACGATGACCTTCACCGGCTTCCAGCGCTCGTGGACACCCGAAGGCATGGCCTTCGCCACCGATGTCCAGGCCGAGCAGATCAGCCAGCTCGACACCTTCCGCAGCGCCTCCTACTACCCCATCGACTGGGGCGTCCGCAACGGCAAGGCCTACTACACGCTGTCGCCGTACTCACTGACCGTGCCCACGCCACCGCTCGAGCCGCGACCTGCCTTGCAGCCGACGATCCTGACCGAGTCGCTCTACGTCAGCGATGCGGTCGAGCGCGGCCTGCTGCTGCGACCCGCGGTCCGCGAGGCGCTGGCAATCGCGATGTACCTGGGCATTCGCGACTACCTGGCGACGCGCGACTACGGCATTCGCTATGAGCTCGTTGACGCGCCGGCCAGCCTGCCGGCGAATGGGGCGGCCGACTACCAGGTCGCGCTGACCAACACCGGCAACCAGACTTCGTCGGGCTGGCAGCTCCAGCTCCACAGCGTTCCCGCCGTGCCGTTCTACGACGGCTCGGAGGCCATTGGCGATCCCATGGGCAGCGTCGCCATTCCCGACGGCCTTGCGCCCGGCCAGACCACGACGCTCACCGTGCATGCCGTCGCCCCGTCCTCGCCCGGTGCGTGGCTGGTCAAGGGTGACGTGCTCATCGGCGGCTCGGATCGCCCGTATCTCTCGCAGCGCGGCGTCGTCGCCTTACAGGTACCGTTGACGACGCAATGAAGCTCCTCGAAAACAAGAAGGCGCTGATCTTTGGCGTCGCCAACGACCATTCCATCGCCTGGGGCATCGCCAAAGCGCTGCATGAGCAGGGCGCGTCAATCGGCTTCTCGTCGATCGAGATGCTGATCGAGAAGCGCGTCCGGCCACTTGCCGAATCGCTGGGTTCCACCTTCGTTGAGCCATGCGACGTCCAGCAGGACGCGGACATCGAGCGCGTCTTTGCGCGGTGGCAAAAGGAACAGGGCACGCTCGACGTCCTGGTCCACGCGCTGGCGTTCGCGCGGCGCGAGGATCTCGACGGCCGCTTCGTCGACACGTCGCGCGCCGGCTTCATGCTCGCCCTCGACGTCAGCGCCTACTCGATGGTCGCGCTGGCTCGCGCTGCCGCGCCGCTGATGCCCAACGGCGGCTCGATGATGACCCTCAGCTATTACGGCGCCGAGAAGGTGGTCGCGAACTACAACGTGATGGGCGTGGCCAAGTCCGCGCTCGAATCGTCGGTGCGCTACCTTGCCGCGGACCTGGGGCCGCAGAACATCCGCGTCAACGCGATCTCTGCCGGGCCAATCCGCACCCTCGCGGCGAGCGGCATCGCCGGGTTCAAACAGATGTACGGCAAGTTCAAGGACATCGCGCCCATGCGCCAGAGCATCACCATCGAAGACGTGGGCGGCACGGCCGTCTACCTGGCGAGCGACCTGTCGCGCAACGTCACTGGTGAGACCGTTTACGTGGACGGCGGCTTCAACGTCCTCGGGGTGCCGACGCCCGACGAATGAGCCGCCTGCCCAGCCTGGGGCCGCGCGGCGAAGGCTGGCTCGCCCTGCAGCTGCTGCTGCTGCTCGCGATCGTCGCGGCGGCAATGGCCTTCCCGATGCACGTGGATGGCTCGGTGGAGCAGAGCGCGCGGGTGGTCGGGCTGGTCGTGCTGGTCGGTGGTCTGGTCGTCTTTGGTCTGGGTATCGTGACCCTGGGCGGCTCGCTCAGCCCGTTGCCCAAGCCACTCGCGTCGGCTGAGCTCGTGGAACGGGGCATCTACCGATTCATCCGGCACCCCATCTACACCGGCCTCGTTCTCGCCGCCCTGGGCGGCTCGATCTACGCCATGTCGCCGCTCGCCCTGCTGTCCACGCTGGCGCTGGCCGTGGTGCTGGACCTGAAGGCGCGGCGCGAGGAGATCTGGCTGCGCCAGCAGTACCCGGGTTACGAGGGCTACGCCACGCGAACGAAGAAGTTCATTCCTCTGGTTTACTGATCGCCAGCGCGCCGATCGAGGACCACTCGCGTGGTCGCGCGGCGGCGGGCCGCCACTCCACGTCCGCGTCGGGCACGTCGAGCCTGCCATCGAAGAGCGCGTCGAACGTGTCGCCGTCGATCCGCTCCTGCTGAACGAGGTACACGCCAATGCGGCGCAGCTGGTCGAGGTGGTCGATCAGCGTCTGGCGCGCGGCCGCGTACGCCTCGTCGAGGATGGCCGCTGTCGCGCGGGTGGCGGCGCCCTGAAGCTCGGTCGGCAGCGAGCCGTCGCGCTTGGCCGCGAAGAGCGACAGCGCGCCGCGGCCTGACGCCCCTGGAGCCACCGCGTCATCGATCTTGGGGTCGCGCCCCATGCCCCAGCGGTTGACCATCGACGTGGCGATCTGGGTGGCCTTCTCGAAGTCGTTCGCGGCACCCGGCGTCACTTCCTGGAAGAGCAGCTCCTCGGCCGCACGACCGCCCATCAGCGCCACCAGGCGCGCGCGCAGGTCGCTCTCCGCGGGCAGGTCGTTGTCCTCCTGGCTCGACACGGTCACGCCCAATGCTTCGCCGTGGGCGAAGAGCGAGATCTCCTCCACGCGGCGCGAGTCGCCGTGCACCTTGCCGCAGATCGCGTGGCCCACCTCGTGGGCAGCGATGATTGCCCGGTCGCGCTCGTTCATGGAGCGGCGCCGGCCCGTGCCGACGGCGACCTTGAGCCAGCCGGCGTGCATGTCCTCGTTGGCGATCGTGCCCGTGCCGCGCCGCGCGGCCATGATCGCCGCCTCGTTGAGCAGGTCGGCCAGCTGCGCGCCACTGAAGCCGTACGTCTTGCGCGCCAGGGAATCGAGGTCCACCTCCGGTCCAATTGGCTTGCCGCGTGCGTGCACGTCGAGGATCGCGCGGCGCCCGGCCACGTCGGGCAGCCCCACGTGGACCTTGCGGCTGAACCGGCCAGGGCGGAGGAGCGCCTCATCTAGGATGTCGAGCCGGTTGGTCGCGGCGATGACCACGATCTCGCCTGACGTGCCAAAGCCGTCCAGCTCCACCAAGAGCTGGTTGAGCGTCTGTTCGCGCTCCTCGTGCGAGTTGGTCCCGCCGCGGGCCTTGCCCAGGGCGTCGAACTCGTCGATGAAGATGACCGCCTTACCAAGCGACTTTGCGTGACTGAACAGGTCGCGCACGCGGCGCGCTCCCACGCCGACGTACTTCTCGACGAAATCGCTGCCCGACGCATGCAGGAAAGGCACGCCCGCTTCCGTGGCGACGGCGCGCGCGAGCATCGTCTTGCCGGTGCCCGGCGGACCGAACAGCAGGATGCCGCGCGGCACCCGCGCGCCCAGCGCGCGGAAATGCTCGGGATGACGCAGGAACTCGATCGGCTCGGCGAGCTCGAGCTTGGCTTCGTCGCAGCCGGCCACGTCGGTCAGGCGGACTTCGCTACCGGAGCCAAAGGGCGCCGGGCGGTTGGCCAGCGCGGCGGCAGTGGGCGCGGCGCCGGGCGCCGGCACAGGGGCGGGCATGATCGTCGAGAACCTGGTGGAGCGGCGGTTCAGCACGGGCAGGCGGTCGCGCGCGCCGTACAGGAACGCGATGCCCAGTCCGGCGAGGAGCACCAGCAGGCCGATGTTGATGGCGCTGCGGACGGGATCCGTGGCAGTTGCAGTCGAGCGATCGGCGATCGCGGCGAGCGCGCTGGGGGTCAGCAGGTCGCCGTAACCCAGGGTCTGGAGCGCGGCCGCGGCATCACCCACTGAGCCGCCCACCGTGATCGCGACGAAGGGCCCGTCCTGGCGTTGCGCGAGCAGGACCTTTGCGCCGGCCTCGCCCGCGCCAACCGTTACCGCCTTCACCTCCCCCGCGTCGATGCGCGTCGCGAGGTCAAGCAGCGTCCAGCGCTCGTTTGCGGTCGCCGTGGGCAGGTCTGCCGGGATCGTTCGCGCAGGGTTCGCGGCCAGCCAGGTGGCGCCGCCCGCCACGAGTGAGACCGCGATCAGTCCAACCGCGAGCCACACCCGCGGGTGACCGTCAAACCTGTGTCGTGCCCTGAGCCATATTCCGCGCAAGAGTCACCTGCCCCCAAGCCGCCCGTCGAGGTGGAGGTGACAAATCGGCTTATCCCGCCGCCCCCGCGATGCGCATGCAATGTTACTACTCGTCTTTGAGAGGGCGTTGCAACAGCGCCTGCGCGAGGAGCGCCTGATCGCGCGCGTCCTCGAGGGCGTTGTGCGTCTGCTCGAAATGGATGTCGAGCCGCTCCTCGATGTGGAGCTTGCGCGTCTCCGCCCAGCGGGCCACACCGGTGGCACCCATATACAGGCTTTTGAGATCCAGCGCCGAGATCCCGAAGGGATTGCGGCCAAGGTGCCGCCAGAAGGCGTCGGCCACGAACATCCAGTCAAATGGCGCGTTGAAGCCCACGAACACCGGCCAGCGCCCGGCGGCGACGCTGAGCACCCAATCCTCCAGCTGCTGCATCGCGACCGCTGGCTCAAGGCCGTCGCGGGCCAGCCGATCTGGCGTGAGGCCGTGGACGCCCTGCGCCTCGGCCGACCAGGACCGGTCCGGGTCGGGCTTGAGCTCCAGGTAGATGGCGGTGGTCGGGTCATCCACCAGGCAGGCGCCGATCGACAGCAGGCTGCCCGTGCTGGGGCTGTCGCCCGACGTCTCGACGTCGACGCTGATCAAGGCTTCCTCGTTCATCGCGCGCAATGTATGGCCTTTTGATTCAGCTGATCTCCGCAGCGACGCCTCACGGCTGCTGCTGCGCGCTCCGGTCAGGCCTGCCGCAAGCGGCCGGCATGACCTCCGCTTGCGTAATCCACACCGATATCCCCAGTCCGGCGCGGTTGGTGGAAAACATTGGGCCGATTCGGACAACTTGGTGGATGACTTCTATTGAACCGGCTGCGATGCGTCCGTAATGTCTGCATCAGCCCGAAGGGGCCAGACGGAAATCGGACCGAAGAGATCGGGGCGCAAGCCCAAGAGCTACGGACCCCGACCCAGGAGACGCGGACCCGGGACTCGCTCCCGCGGACCAGCGAAGCAGGCTCGCAAGAGATCTGCCGTCGAACAGCCGAGGGGCTCGTCCCCTTGGCAGGCGGACTACCTGGCACCGATGGTCACTTCGGGTCTTTCCTTGCGCGCCGGAAGTCCGGGAGCTGATGCCTGACCCCAGCAGGGACTCGATGATCCGCGCGGCGAGGGGAGCGCGCTAGAAGATCAGCGCAGCTCCGCCAGGATGTGGGCGAAGATGTCGCGCGCGCTGACGATGCCCGTCGCGTGGCCGTCCGTCACCAGCGGGATATGGCGAAAACCGCCGACCGCCATCTTGTGGATCGCAACGGCGACTGAGTCATCGGCACGCAAGACGACCGGGTCGCCGGTCATGAGATCGGCCACCGTGACGCCCTCGAGCCGAGCCCGGTAGAGCTTCAGCACCAGGTCGCGCTCGGACAGGATGCCGCGCAGGGTGCCGTCCGCGTCTTCCACCAGGAGGCAGCCCACGTTCGCGTCCTGCATCTGGCGCACGGCGTCCGCCGCGCTCGCAGAAGGCGCGATGGTCAGCGGCGTGTGATGGCGCACTGCCGCCAACGGCACGTCGACAAGGCTCGCCTCGAACGCGTTCGACGGCTCGGGGATGTCAGCGCTGCGAAGATCAGCGCCGCAGTTCTCGCACTCGTCGATGCCCTGGAGGTTGTTGAAGCCGCAGACGGGGCAGATCACGGGCGGCTACCTGGTCTTACTCGACTGTCCAGGTTTCGCCGGCGAGCACCAGCTTGGCGAGGTCGCCCGCGCCCTGCTTGGCGATCGCGTCCTCGATCTGGCCAACGACGAGCTGGTCATGCGTGGGCCGGCTGATGTTGCGCAGCACGCCAACCGGCACCGGGTAGTCCGGATACCACATGCGCGACAGCATGTAGGCGAGATACGGATCTTGTGCCTCTTCGTCATGGACGAGCAGGTCGGCTTCGGTCACGCCGTTCTCGCCGATCGACACGACCTCGGGATGCAGTCCATTGAGGCGGATGCCCTTGTCGCGGTCCTTGCCAAAGATCATCGGCTTGCCGTGCTCCAGGACGAGCATCCGATCGTCGCGCACGTCGCGCTCGGTGAAGTCGCGGTAGGCGCCATCGTTGAAGATGTTGCAGTTCTGGAGGACCTCCACAAAAGTCGAGCCATGGTGGTGGCCGGCCTTGTCGAGCGTCTCCTGCAGATGCTCGGTGTGGGTATCAACTGAGCGCGCCACGAAAGAGGCCTCAGCCGCGAGAGCGATGGACAGCGGCTGGACCGGGTAGTCGACCGTGCCCACCGGCGAAGACTTGGTCTTCTTGCCGAACTCCGAGGTGGGCGACGCCTGGCCCTTGGTCAGGCCGTAGATGCGGTTGTTGAACATGATCACTTTGATGTCGACATTGCGTCGCATCGAGTGGAGGATGTGGTTGCCTCCGATTGACAGCGCATCCCCGTCGCCGGTAATGACCCACACCATCAGCGCCGGGTTGGCCAGCTTCAGTCCGGTCGCCAGAGTGGGCGCGCGGCCGTGGATGGAGTGGAAGCCGTAGGTGTTCATGTAGTACGGCAGCCGACCGGAGCAGCCGATGCCGCTGATGAACACGATGTTCTCGCGCGGCACGCCAAAGTCGGGCATCGTCTTCTGCGTCTGGGCGAGGATCGAGTAATCACCGCAGCCCGGGCACCAGCGCACTTCCTGGTCGGACACGAAGTCCTTGCGCGTCAGCTGCAGCGTCTCGAGCATCTGGGCGTTCTCGGGGCTCAAGGCTGCGCCGTTGCCGTTGGTGTCCGTCACTTGAGCAACTCCTCGACGGCTTGTCTGATCTCAATGATTCGATATGGCTTGCCGCGCACCTTGTTGAGCCCCTTCACGTCGATGAGGTATTTCGCCCGGAGCAGGAGCGAGAGGTGGCCCAGGTTGACTTCGGGCACGAGCACGTGCTTGAAGCTGCGCAGCACCTGCTCAGTATTCGCAGGCAGCGGATTGAGGTGGCGCAGGTGGGCGTGGCTGACCGCCCAGCCCTCGGCCTGGAGGCGCTCGACCGCGCTCCGGATGGCGCCGTACGTTGAGCCCCAGCCGACCACCAGCACGTCGCCCTCTTCCTTGCCGAAGACCGACAACGGCGGGATGTCGCGGGCGATGCCCGCGATCTTTGCGTCGCGCAGGAGCGTCATCTTGTGGTGGTTCTCAGGGTCGTACGAGACGTTGCCGGTGATGTCGGCCTTCTCAAGGCCACCAATGCGATGCTCGAGTCCGGGCGTGCCCGGCACGGCCCACGGTCGGGCGAGCGTGTCGGCGTCGCGGTTGTAGGGCTGGAAGGTTGCCTTGTCAGTGTGGTTGGGGATCGAGATGTCTTCGAGCGCGGCGAGGTCCGGCAGGCGCCACGGCTCCGACCCGTTGGCGAGGAACCCGTCGGACAGGTAGATGACGGGCGTCATGTACTT
>DAIERN010000180.1 GCA_027346765.1 Chloroflexota bacterium
AACATCTTCGGCGACCACCAGATCGGCGGCGTCTTCCTGAACCTCGTGCCACCCGTCGTCCCGGCTCCTTTCATCCTGCTGGGCATCTTCGTGGCGTTCGTCCAGACACTCGTCTTCACCCTGCTCTCGCTGGGCTTTGGCGTCATCTACTCGCAGGCCGAGGTGACGCTGCCGCTCGACATGGCGGGGCACGGACTGCTGCCGTCCGACTACGGACTTGCCCTGGCCGTCAACGGCGCGTTGATCGTGCTCGTGACGCTGCAGGTCACGCGCCGCGCCGCCCGCTGGCCGCGCTACCCCGTCATGGCCACGGCCGCCCTGTTTGTTGGCACTGGCTTTGGCCTGGCCGGGCTCGCCGGCCTCGCGCCCACGCTGGGGTTTTATGCGTTGACCGTGGTGGTCTGGACGATCGGCGAGGTTATCGGCGCGGCGGTCGCGCCGACCGTTGTGAGCGAGATGTCGCCGCCGGGGTTGCGCGGCCTCTACCAGGGGATCTGGGGCTCGTCGTGGGGGCTCGCCTTTTTCGCTGGGCCGGTTATCGGTGGCTTCGTCTTCGGCCACTATGGCGGCGGCGTGCTGTGGGCCGGTGCGTTTGCCCTGGGGGTCACCCTGTGCGCGGGCTACCTGCTGCTGTCCGCCCCGGCCCGTCGCCGCCAGGCCCTGTTCGAGGCCGCTCAGGCGTCGAGCCGGTAACCCACCGCGCGCACCGCGACCGGTGTCGGCGCGTTCAGCCGAATCAGCTTGTCGCGCAGCCGTGCAAGATGGGGTTTGAGCCAGAGCGGATCCGGGTCGCGCACGTCGGGCCAGCCCGCGGCCAAGAGCTCGGCGTGCGAACGCAGCTCGCCCAGATGAGTCACCAGCGCCTCGAGAAGGCGAAACTCGATCGCCGTGGCCGGCACGATCTGGCCGCGCCACGCGATCTCGTGGCGGCGCGCGTCGAGCGTCCAGCCGCTGACCGGCGCGGCTGACGCGGCCCTGCGCCGAACCACGGCGCGGATGCGCGCCAGCTTCTCGTCATTGGGCATGGACTTCCTGATGTAGTCATCGGCGCCCAGGTCGAGCAGCTCGGCCGGCGCGGCCGGATCGCGCTCGCCGCTGACGATGAGGATGGGCACGTCCGACTCGGCGCGCATCTGGCGCGCAACGCTCGCGCCGTCCATGCCCGGCATGGCCAGGTCAAGCAGCACGGCGTCGACGCGTTCGGCGCGGAAACGGCGCAGCGCCTCCTCGCCGTCGTACGCCGCCACGATCCGGTGGCCCGCCTTGCCCAGCACCGCACCCAGCGCGCCGACCCACGCCGGCTCGTCATCGACCACGAGAAGAGTCAGCGCATCAGTCGCCACCGAGTGTCTCCTCGATCTCGCGGAGTTCGGCTAGACCCATTGTCATTGCGGCCTCGGGCGTCAGACCCCGGCCATGCGCGCTCGCTGCCGCGAACTCGACATCATCGATCCGGGCGTGAACCTTCGCGAGCGTTCGTTCATTCATCCGCTCGACCCAAGGCTCCTTGGCGCCGAACTCGTGGTACTGACCCTCGGCGCACGCGATCAAGGCTGCCGCCGATGACGCCCGCCCAAGGGAGACGAGCGTGCCGGCGGCGGCGCACAGCCGGCTGGTGGCCAATATACGGTCGCGGATGCGCGGCACCAGCTCGAGACTTCCACGGGCAAACCTGGCCGCATCAACAAGCCGGCCGTCGACAGTGGCATAAGTGGCCAGAGACGAAAGAGCCGTCGCCAAAAGGTTGACGTCGTCAAGCCTTCTGGCACGCACCACGTTCTGCTCATGCAGCTCCCTTGCCTTTGGATAGTCACCCTGCGCCTCATAGGAGAAGGCAAGTGTTCGCGTTGCCCAACCGAGCAGCGTCTCGTTGCCGATACGCTCGAGTCGCGCGACGACCTCTCTCAGGACGGGCTGAGCTCTGGCCCAGTCGCCACTCTCAACGGCGTAGTAGCCGAGTCCCCACATTGCCAGCGCAATCCCACGCTCGTCGCCATGCTCGCGGTAGATGTCGAGCGCTTCCTGCTGCCACTCGATGGCCTTCGTCAGCTCGCCGGTCATCCCGCCCAGGTGCGCGGCGCCATGGAGTGCCTTCGCTCGAGCGATAGATCGGGTCAAGTCGCTCGCGATGAGTCGCTCATAGCGGCGCTTTGCCTCGCCGTAGTGCGCGCGCTCATCCCAGAACTCGATGATCGCCCCGGCTGTCCGCATCGAGCTTTCAAAGTCTCCGATTGCCTCGAAGTGATCCATTGCCGCCCGCAGGTTTTCGTGGTCTGCCTCGAGCAGCTCGCACCACGCTTCGCGCATCTCCGCGGTCGAATCGAGAGGTTCCTCGGCTGCTTCGGCCAACGCCAGGAAGTACGCGGCATGGCGTTCGTGAGTGGCTTCGCTGTCGGGCGCATCGCCCAGTCGCTCCGCGGCGTACTCACGGATCGTCTCAAGCATCCAGAAACGGTCACCGGAATGGCGGACAAGGCTCTTGTCGACCAGCGACGCAAGTGTGTCGATGTCGGCGCGGAGGACGGCCTCCGCCGCCTCCAGCGTGCAGCCACCGCGAAACACGGCAAGGTGGGCGAAGAGCGCCTTCTCCGCGTCCGTCAAAAGGTCGTGGCTCCACTCGACAGTCGCGCGCAGGGTCTGCTGACGCGCGGCGGCATCCCGGCCGCCCTTGAGCAGGTCGAGTCGCTGGCCCAGCCGTTCGAGCATCTTCGCGGGCGACAGGACGCTCGCGCGGGCGGCGGCCAACTCAACTGCGAGTGGCAGCATGTCGAGGCGCCGGCACAGCTCGGCCACGATGTCGTCCTCGGCGACGCCGGCGCGCGCCGCGAATAGCTTTACGGCCTCTGGCTCGCTCAGTGGTGGGACGGCGTACTCGACTTCGCCGGCGACGCGCAGGCGTACGACCGGCGCGAGCAGCTCGACGCGATGGAGATCGCCTGCGACGCGGCGATCCTCTTCGCGGAGCGCCACGCCGCGCTGGCCGAGGAGATGGCGGCGGCCGCCGAGCCGAAGCGGCGGGCGGA
>DAIERN010000181.1 GCA_027346765.1 Chloroflexota bacterium
ATCGAAGTGTACGTGCGCTATCTGCGCCAGAAGATCGGCACCGGCCCGGGACTGCCGCGCATCGAAACCGTCCGCGGCGTCGGCTACGTGTTACGTGCTGGCCCATGACCATCCGGCTGCGGCTGACCGTGTGGTACGGCGGCGTTCTTGCCCTGGTTCTGCTTGCGGTTGGCGGGATCACCTGGTTGCAGCTGGGACGGTCGCTGCGCACCTCGCTCGAGGAGTCGCTCCAGGTGCAGGTCAGGGACGTGCGCGCCGGGTTTGAGGTCGACAACAACGTCTCGCTGGCCGTGCGCGATCCTGCACGCCCTGGCATCTTCACCATCGTCTACAGTCGGGCCGGGAGCGTCGTGCGGAGCACGACTGGCTCGCCGCCGCTGCCGGGTCCGCCCGCGCTGGGCGCATCAGAGGCATCGATTGGCGTGCACCAGTACGCGCTCTATGCGGAGGCTGCGTCTGACGGCTCGGTGATCGTCGCCGGTACCACTCTGGCCGAGGTTGACCGCGCGGTCGACGGGCTCGCGGCGCTGCTGATCGTGATTGGTGGCGGGGCGAGTGGCGCGGCCCTGCTGGTGGGCTGGTGGCTTGCCGGGCGCGCGCTGGCACCCACCGGTCGCCTGGCGCGCGAGCTGACTGGGATCGGTGTCGGTGACTTCGGTCGGCGCGTTCGCGAGTCGAGCCGCGACGATGAGGTTGGCCGGCTGGCCGGGGCGATCAACGGGCTATTGGCGCGCATTGACGAGGGAGTGCACCGGCAGCAGGCATTCGTGAATGCTGCGTCGCACGACCTGCGCACGCCGATCGCGGCGATCAGGACCGAGCTCGAGCTTGCCCAGCGCGCACAGCTTGACGAGCATGGCCTGCGCGAGGCGGTGACCCGGGCGCACGCCGACGCAGTCCGCCTGGGAAACCTCGCCAACGATCTGCTGGCCCTCGCCGAGGC
This sequence comes from Chloroflexota bacterium, assembly GCA_027346765.1. The sequence goes on from DAIERN010000181.1 coordinate 944, forward strand.
CGAGCCGGGGGGCCGGGACATCGTCCGCCAGCGAGTGTCGATCAGGACCCTCCTGGACGACTGCGTCGCAGACCAGGCAGCGATTGCCCAGGCGCACGGCGTCCGGGTAGCCGCCGAGGCGCCCAACGAGACCGCCTTGATCGACCGCTCGCGCATTGAGCAGGCGATTCGCAACCTGCTCGCCAACGCCATCAGGTTCTCGCCGCAGGGCTCACTCGTGACCGTCAGGGCCACCATTGACAGCCCTGTGCCGGCCAAAGATGCGGAGCGGACGCTCACCGTCGCCGTCCTCGATCACGGTCCAGGTGTTGCGCAGGATGTGCGCCGACGCCTGTTCCTGCCGTTTGCCGCGCACTCAGGCCAGGAGCATTCGGGCCTCGGTCTAGCCACCGCTGCTGCCGCAGTACGGGCCCACGGCGGGTCGATCGAGTACTTCGAGCGCGACGGTGGCGGAGCGCTCTTCAGCTTCAGCGTGCCGGCGGGATCCGCGCCGTGAGGGCAAGTATGTTGCCGTCGGGATCCTCGAAGAACGAGAACCACTCCTCGACGCCGGTCGCGTCGTCCTTGTAGATCATGTGTGGCGCGCCCTGGAACTTCGCGCCACGGCCCTTCAGGAGGTCCGTAGCGGCGTTGATGTCGCCGACGGCGAAATAGAGCGTGGAGCCCGGGCGGAACTCCTTGTCGGGCACCTCACGCAGGTACAGCCGCGTGCCGGCCAGGTCGAAGAAGACCAGTGACCCAAAGGTGAAGATGTGCGTCAGCCCCAGCACGTCGCGATACCACGCTTCGCTGGCCGTCGCGGAGCGGCACAGAAGCGAGACCTGGGCCAGCGCGCCCAATCGGATGTCTGAGCTCAACGTCTTGAACCTCCTCGAGCGGCGTTCGATTGGCTTCATGGGGCTGGTGGCGGGCGAACCCTGCCAGTGACGCAGCTCGCGCGTGGAGGCCAGCCCAAGCTTGTCGGCCGCGCTACGCAGGTGGTACCTGATGGCGTACTCGCTCGTGCCGCGCCGCCAGGCGATGGCGCGCCGCGCCAGGCCGTGGCGATACATGTCGAGCACGAGCCATTCGGTCGGCGTCAGGACGTCGGGATGGCGCGGCCGTCCGCGGGGACGCGTACTCATGCCTACAGCCTAAGCACCTGGCCGCGATTTTCCTTCCCCCTGTCGTGATCGCGGCGACTTCCGTGTTCAGGCCACGCCGGTGGCAGGGGCGATGTACCATCGAGACCGTGCCCATTGGTATCCGCTTTGAGTGAATCCATGTCCATCACCAGGCGACTAGGGCATCAGGCGGCCGGTCTGGCCGCATGAACCAGGACGAGCGGCGGCGCGCGCTTGATCAGATCGCAGCCGAGGTCGCCGTATGCACGAGGTGTCCGCTCCACGTGGGCCGCACCAACGCCGTGCCCGGCGAAGGCCACCCGGACACTGAGGTCGTGTTCGTGGGCGAGGGGCCCGGCTTCAACGAGGACCAGCAGGGCCGACCATTCGTAGGTGCCGCTGGCGGACTGTTGAACGAACTGCTGAAGGCAATCGGCTGGAGGCGCGAGGAGGTTTTCATCACGAACGTCGTCAAGTGCCGGCCGCCGCAAAACCGCGACCCGGAGCCAAGCGAGATCGCGGCCTGCGCGCCGTACCTGAAGCGGCAGCTCGAAGTGCTCGATCCGGCACTGGTAGTCACGCTGGGGCGCCACTCGTTGCAGACGTTCATGCCCGGCGCGCGCATCAGCGGCACCCACGGCACGATGGCGCCAGTTAATCCCGCCACCGGCGCGGCCAACGCCCTGACCTATGCCATGTACCACCCGGCAGCCGCGCTACGGGCGGGCAGCCTCAAGCAGACAATGCTCCAGGACATGGCCGGAATGCCGCAGGTGCTGATCGACGCTCGCGCCCGCCGCGCCGCGCCCGTCGCAGGCACGACCCCGCCGGTCGCGCCACAAATCGAGGCAGTCGCAGTGGCGATCTCGCCCGATGCGGACATCGAGGTTGAGGCCGCGCTCGCCGTCGTCGCCGCGCTGCCCGAGCCCGTTGCCGACGAAAACCAGACGACACTATTCGGGTGATGC
>DAIERN010000182.1 GCA_027346765.1 Chloroflexota bacterium
CGCTTCCTTGATGGCCGCGGGCGTGATCTCGGAAAAGGTCACGCGGTGGGTCTTGGAATCGGGGATGCCGGCCGCCTGGGCGACGTGCCACGCGATCGCCTCGCCCTCGCGATCAAGGTCAGTCGCGAGGTAGACGGCATCAGCGCCCTTGGCTTCCTTCTCGATTGCCTTGACCTGCTTGTCGCGGTCGGCGGAGATCTCATAGTCGGGCTTGAAGTCGTGCTCGACGTCCACGCCCAGCTGGCCTTTGCCGGGGTTTTCGGGCAGATCGCGGACATGGCCATACGACGCCAGGACCTTGTAGCCGGGCCCCAGGTATCGCTCGATCGTTCGCGCCTTGGCAGGTGATTCCACGATCACCAGGTTCTTCGTCATCTTTTCTAACCTAGCACGGGCGTCACATCGGCCGTCGCACCGACCGGCGCAACCGTGTTTGGGCTAGACGGACCGGATGCGCGCCAGCAGGTCCTCGTCGGGCTCTTCGTCGATCGGCTCGGGCAGGGGCGGCGGCAGCTCCGGTTGCTCGGTCAGCGCCACGCGTGTGTCCGCTGCCTGCTCGGGGGTCGCGGCCTCGGGCATCTCGATGAGCCGGATCTGATGCCACGGGAAGACGAAGGTCGCCTTGGGGTCGTGCACGAAGGACGGCCGCTTGCCATCGACCGTGCGGATATTGGTGCAGCGCACGCTCTGGGCATGCGGCTCGGGCGCCTCGTACATGTCGACGAGGATTGGCAGCTCGTTGGCGAGATGGACGACCACGCTCTTGATCACGCCGTGAGTCTGGCGGCGGGTGGCGCGTGCGGGCAACGGTACTGAGGTCCGGGTGACTGCCTTCCGACGCGACGCCGGGACTCAGCGCGTCGCGTTCGAGACGAGCGTGTAGAAGCTGACCGCCGCGACCGACAGCTGGACGAGCAGGGCGAGCCCGAATACGCCGCTCGACATGAAATAGAGCGCGTTCGCGGCGAACAGCAGGGTCGCCAGCGGCCCGGCCACGAACATGACTTGCGCGCCGCGCCGCGCCAGTGCGCCCGAGCGCAGCATCTGGCGCCCCCGCACCAGCACGATGGCCAGTGCATAGACCGCGACGCCGGCACTGGCGAGAACGATCGATATGCGCTCGTCCGCGGTGATGGCAAAGAGCACCGGCGGTGCCAGGCTTTCGAAGGTCACGTTGAGGCTGGTCGAGACGATCGCCCGTTGGCGTAGCTTCTGGCCTGCGTCCCTGTCGCCGTCCGGGCCCCCCAGGCCGGCCGTGATGCCGGTGAACCCGGCGATGACGACCGCGATCGTGGCAATCCCGATGAACAGCGCCTCGCCTGTCATGGCGGGTCATGCTAGTGGCCCGGCGGCCACGAAAGCGGGCCCCAGCGCATTGGCCCAGCCGCGCATCAACAACAGGGTGACTGCGCTCGAGACGACCGCCGGGCCTAACTCGGTTTCCGCGACGAGGAGGTCGAGGCCTGCCGGGCCCTGTATCAGCCGTCGCGCGACGATCCGCTCGGTCGCGCCCAGCATGGCCAGCGCGGCTTCGCGCGACGGCACGTCCTTCGCCTCGCCCTCTGCAGGCGCCGCTGGTTGGCCCAAATAGCCCAGATCGGCGACCAGCTCGTCAAGCCCTACGAGCGGCCGCGCCGGCGTATCACGGAGCAGCCTCAGCGCCCCGGCGACGGACCAGTCACCCACGCGGCCAGGCGCGACGAACACCGGCCGGCCAAGCCCCATCGCGTGGCTCGCCGTGTTCAGCGCACCACTCCTTTCCGGCGCCTCGACCACAATGACGGCGTCGGCCAGCGCGGCGATGATCCGGTTGCGCCGCGGGAAGGTGCCCAAGGCCGGCCTGGAGTCAGGGTGGTGCTCGCTGATGATGGCGCCGCACTTCGCGACGACCTCGTCGCGCAACCGCTGGTGGGCGCGCGGCCCGGGGAACCTGTGACCACCGCCAATGACGCCGATCGTCGTCCCGCCGCGTTCCAGGGTTGCGGCGTGCGCTGCGCCGTCGATGCCCACGGCCAAGCCGGAAACCACCGTTGCGCCGCACTCGACGAGGCGGGCGCAGATCTGGGCGGTCAGCGCGCGGCCCTGCGGCGTGGGCCGGCGCGTGCCCACGACGCCGATCAGCCGCTGCCCAAACAGCGCGGCCGCTTCGCCCAGGCCATGGATGACTACCGGCGGGTTGGGCAGCTCGCGCAGCCGCTCGGGGTAGTCGCCATCGGTGGACGTGTACGTCCACAGTCCCAGCGCGGCAATCGCCTCCAGTCGCTCGGCGGGAGCCGCGGCCGCTGCGCGAAGTTTGGCCACGGCGTCCTTGACCATGGGCACCCGTCCGTCGAGCCTGCGCCGCTGCCAGAACCACGCGTCAAATCGGCCGTCGCGCACCGCCTCGAGTGTCTGGGTGGGGCCACCGAAGGCCGCGAGAAGCGCCGGAAAAGTCTCCTCGCCCACCCCTTCGACCGACGCGAGCGCGATCCAGTCGTCGCGCGAACTCACGCCGCCAACCCTGCCGCGGCGGGCAGAGCGGGGTCACGCAGCCCACCTGCGGCACGCACGTCCTGGTCCGTGACCGACGGTCGGCCGTCGAGATCGGCGATCGTCCGCGCGACCCGCATCAACCGGTGGACCGACCGGGCACTCATTTGATGGAACGCTGCGAACTCTTCGAGCGCGCGAGTTGCGCGACGGTTCATGTCGCAGACGGCGAGCACGCTGGTGCCGGGCAACAGGGCATTCGGCCGTCCGGCGTTACGGGTGAGCGCGATCTGGCGCGCCGCCAGGATGCGTTCGCGAACGGTGGCGCTGCCCTCCGGCGACCGACCACTGAGCAGCACCTTGGGCGGGACGCGTGCCATCTCGATCTGCATGTCGAACCGGTCGAGCAGCGGCGCGTAGACCGACTCGAGCAGGCTGCCTTCACCGAGCGCACCTTTCACCTTCAGCGAAACGTCCGCCCGATTTGAGATGAGGACGAATCGCATGTTGCGAAGCCGGGCGTCCTTCTCGGCGGGAGTCAG
>DAIERN010000183.1 GCA_027346765.1 Chloroflexota bacterium
TGCTGCTGGCGGGCAGCACGCTGTTCATCGTGCTGGCAGGCCAGGCGCTGGGCCTGGGCGCGCTGCTCGGTGCCGGGCACGTGGACGGGCCCGAGGGCGCGCTGGCCCAGGCCCAGCTGGGCCGCGGCATTACCGTCTGGTACGCGACACCCAAGGTGACGCGGGCCCAACGCGACCAGGCGCGCATCCTGCTCGGCAGCCTGGGCGTTCAGCTTGAGGTCGACGACGAGAAATACGTCGCAATGGCGACCGCGGTCAGCGGCACCGGGCCCACATACGTTTTTCTGGTGATGGAGGCGCTGATCGACGCGGCGGTCCACCTGGGCTTTCCGCGCCACATCGCGCACGACCTGGTCATCGAAACGCTCGAGGGATCCACCCTTTTCGCCAAGTCATCGGGCATGCACCCGGCCCAGCTGCGCAACATGGTCACGTCACCGGGCGGGACTAGCGCGGCAGCGCTGCATGAGCTCGAGTCGGGCCGGCTGCGAACAGTGCTCAGTGAGGCCGTCTGGGCAGCGTTCCGGCGGACCGAGGAGCTGGGGCGCACGCTCGAATCTGAGACGGCCAAGGAGTGAGCGACCCCGAACCGGGCAGGGCCGGCCCGTGTGCCGATAGTCGGCGTGATCAGTGCCATATGACCCTGCCGCCATTGGCGCCCGTCCTGATGCCATAGGGTGGCTGTGATGCGCGTCGAGCTGCTCGCTACCCTCGACTGCCCACACGTCGACCGGGCCGAGGAGATCGTCCGCGAGGCGCTCGCCGATAACGGCCATACGCCGCTGATCGAGCGCGTGTACGTGAGCGACCTGGATAACGCTGCCGGCCTGGGATTCCACGGCTCGCCCACGCTGCGCATCGACGGCCGCGACGTGGCGCCGCCCGCCAACGACCTGCCGATCAACCTGGGCTGCCGCCTCTACACGCAGCCCGACGGGACGCTTGATGGGGTCGTGCCGCAGCAGACAATCGCGGCCGAGGTTGAGCGTCGCCGCGAGGCCGCTGCCCAGGCCAGCGCCGCGCGCCTGCGAATCCGCGACGTGCCCGGACGCCTGACGCGGCTGCTCTTCCTGTGGGCTTCGCATCGCCGCTTCCTGGGCCGGATAGCCACTGCCATTCCACTCACCCGGAGCATGGTCCGGCGCTTTGTCCCGGGCGACCGGCTCGAGGACGCGCTCGCCACGCTCGAGGCACTGCGCGAGCAGGGCATGACCTGGACGGTCGACGTGCTGGGCGAATCGGTCGCGTCGCGCGCGGACGCGACGGCCGCGGCGGACCGCTACATCGCCACCCTGGACGCGCTGGCTGAGCGCGGACTTGAGGCCAACGTCAGCGTCAAGCTGACCCAGATGGGCCTCGTGATCGATCCCGAGTTCTGCCGCGCCAACGTGGCCCGGATCGTGACCCGGGCGCGGCAGATCGGCGCCTTCGTGCGGATCGACATGGAGGATCACACCAAGACCGCCAAGACGCTCGACATCGTGCGCGACCTGCACGACGACTACCCCGAGGTGGGCGCGGTCATCCAGTCGTACCTGCGCCGCTCGGCCGACGACGTCGAGCAGCTGATCGCCTCACAGACGCGCGTCCGCCTGTGCAAGGGCGCCTACGACGAGCCGGCCAGCGTCGCCTTCCAGGGCCGCGCCGAGGTCGACGACGCGTACCGCCGGCTGATGGAGCGGCTGCTGCTCGCCGGCCGCTACCCCGCCCTGGCGACGCACGACGAGAAGCTCGTAGAGCACGCCATCGCGTTCGCGGCGGAGCACGGCATCTCGACCGATCGCTACGAGTTCCAGATGCTCTACGGCATCCGGCGCGACCTGCAGGAGCGGCTGGTCGCGCAAGGTCAACGCGTGCGCATCTACGTGCCCTACGGGACGCAGTGGTACCCGTATTACATGCGCCGGCTGGCCGAGCGGCCGCAGAACGTGATCTCGATACTGGCGAGCGTCCTTAATGAGGGTCGCGGCGGCGCAAGGCGCTAGCAAGTCGGGGCGGGTTAGCCTAGATCGGTGACCAAGCCGAAGTCGGCGATCATCGGCCGCTTGTTCGACACGGCGAACGACGACCACGAGATCGAAGTTGGCCCCGGTATGGCGTTGCCCAAGAAGGAACAGCTGCTCTGGATCGAGACTGGCCGGTCCAGCACGGATCTCGAACGCGTGGACGCGGCGCTCGGCTGGACCGACGTCCTGAGTCACCTGTCCAGACCCGGCGGCCGCCCCAGGATCGCGCTCACGCCGGAATTCGTGCGCATCCGGGTCGTCGGCATGGAGAAGGACCAGGCTGACCCCGGGCCGGTCGCCCTGGACCTGGTAGCCGCGCCGAACATCGTTGTCGCGGTGCACGATGCACCGATCGACGGCCTTGGGCTGCCGGTCGACGTGCACGAAGCCGAGACAACCCTTGGGGCGCTGGACGCGCCGGCGTTCACCGCGATGCTGCTCGACGGGATGTTGACCGGCTACTTCCACGCGGTGGAAGCCGTGGAGCGGCGCATCGATGAGCTGGACGAGCGGGCGCTGCGCTCCTCGCGACCCGACGACATGCTCGCCGAGCTGGTCGCACTGCGTCGACAGATCGCCACACTGCGCCGTGCACTGAGCCCGCAGCGTGAGGTCTTCTACTCGCTCGAGCGGCCCGGGCTGGTGCTGGGTGATTCGGTGGAGGCTTCCTGGCCACTAGTTGCCGATCGCTTCCGCCAGGCGATGGAATCGGTCGAGAACGCGCGCGAGCTGCTGGTCGGCAGCTTCGACATCGCGATGACCAAGGCAGGACAGCGCACCAACGACATCATGCGATTGCTGACCGTCATCTCGAGCGTCCTGTTGCCCTCGGTTGATAAGGGTAACAACGCTCGGCCAGCAGCTGCCCGGCGCTGGCTCGGAGTACCACGAATTTGCGACGAGTGCTCCATCGGGACTCACAGCGAAGAGAGCATAGCCTCCTGGCAACTGGGACGTCT
>DAIERN010000184.1 GCA_027346765.1 Chloroflexota bacterium
CCCAGCCATGAAGTGTATTACTATCGTGGCCCCGGACCGGGGAACGACGGTCGTCCATACGTTTTACCCACTCTTGAACAGCTGAAGCGGGAAGGCGCAGGCCTGACCCGTGTCTACCCCAAGCAAGTCCGAGGGGTGTGGAACCCGTGTGGACGGTGTGGGTATCGCTGGGCGAGTTAGTCGACGCGGCGGATGACGCCGACGAGCTTGCCCTGGATGCGCACGTCCTCGTAGTACATGGGCTCATAGCGCTCGTTCGCCGGCTGGAGGCGGATGCGTCCCTTCTCGCGGAAGTAACGCTTGAGCGTGACCCCGTTGTCCTCAACCTGGGCGACCACGATGTCGCCGTCGTGCGCGGTCTGCTGCGGCCGGATGACGACGAAGTCGCCGTCCGTGATGTGGGCATCAATCATGGAGTCGCCGCGCACCTTGAGCACGTACGCGTCGCCATTGGACAGCGCATCCGGCACGGCGAGCGTCTCGCTCGCGTCCTGGTAGGCCTCGATTGGTCCACCGGCGGCGATCTCGCCGATCACCGGCAGTGTGTGTGAGTTGAGGCTGGCGACCGGTGCCGTGACCGCGCCATTAGACCCGGCGCGAATCGACGCGCCCGGCGTCAGCCGCAGTGCGCGCGACGCGCTGGCACCGCGTTCGAGCATCCCCTCACTCTCGAGCGCCTGTAGATGGTGATGGACGGCCGACGTGGACGCGAGATCCACTGCCTGGGCAATCTCGCGCACCGACGGCGGGTAGCCACGCTGCCGCGTCGTTGTGGCGATGTATTCGATGATCCGCTGCTTGCGGGCGGCGTCGTGCTTGGTCACAGCGCCTCCTTCCGCGCACGACGATACCGAACGCCTGTTCTGTTGTCAACTCGATTCAGCGACTGACCGGGCCAGCGGTGATGCTCGCCTATACTCGGTCGTCCGATGGCTCGATCTAGTCGGCGTCGCGGCGGTGGCCTGCTGCGCATAGTCAACCTGCTGCCCTTCCTGCCCCTGGCAGGCAAGGCGCCCCTGTATGCGCGGCTGCTCTGGGCGCTCGGGACCGACCCGCGCGTACCGGCGTCACGCAAGGCGCTGCTCGGCCTGGCCGGCGCGTACATCGTGTCGCCGCTGGACCTGGTTCCAGAGTGGATCCCCATCGTGGGCGCGGTCGACGACGTCGCGGTCATGGTCCTGGCGATCGACGTTTTCCTCGAGGGACTGCCCCAGGGCCTCGTCGCCGAGAAGCTGGTCGAGCTGGGAATCCCGCCAAGCGAGCTCGAAGATGATCTGGCGCGGGTGCGGCGCATGGTGCCGCGGCCGGTCCGGGCACTCGTTGCGCGCGTGCCGGGGCTGCTCGACCGGGTGTCCGAGCGCATCAATGAGAGTGGAGTGGACAGACAGTTGCGCGCGGCGATAGAGGCGCGCATGCCCAGCAGTGAAGGAAACGCGGCTTGAAAGTAATCCTTACCTCGGACGTTGAAAAGCTCGGCAAGAGCGGCGAGATGAAGGAGGTTGCCGAGGGCTATGCGCGCAACTTCCTGCTGCCGCGCAAGATGGCCGTGCCGGCAACCGGTGGCGCGTACCGTGCCTGGCAGCACGACATCGCGTCGCGCGAAGAGAAGCGCAAGCGCGAGCGCGAGGACGCGGAGATCGCGGCCCAGCGGATCTCGTCAACGACGCTCACCCTGGGCGTGAAAGTAGGCGAGGGCGGCAAGCTCTACGGCTCGATCACGGCCAAGGACATTGCCGACGCGCTGGCCCGGCGCGGCATCGAGATCGACCGCCACAAGGTCGACCTCGACGAGCCGCTCAAGATGCTCGGCACGTACAAGGTGGCGATCAAGGTCTTCCCCGGCCTGACCCCAGAAGTGACGGTGGACGTCGAGCCGAAGGGCTAACCCTCCCGGCTGCCCGCTCCGGGCAGGCCGGTGAACGGCTGCTCGAGGAACGGGCACACGTCGCACACCATCCGCTTGAACGGGCATGGGTCCGCCCGGCACTGAACATCGCGGCCGGCGAGCGCCAGGCCGACGCGGCCCAGCGCCTGCTGCCAACGGCCCTTGATGAAGACGACGTCGGTCGGGCCGACGTCTGCGCGTAGCGCATCCACGGCCGCGTGTGCACTGGCCACGTGCTCGATGCGGGCGACGTCCATGCCGCCTGCCCTGGCGCCGGACCGGAAGCCCAGCAGGTGCTTGCGCGAGCCAACGAATAGGACGCGGTCCAAGAACGCTGCCTGCCGGCCCACATCGCGATAGGCGTCCGCACCGGTCTCCTCGGTGATCTCGCCGATGACCGCCAGGCGCCGGCCGGCCGGAATCTGGGCCATGGTCGCCAACGCGACTGCGTAGGAATCATCTGAGGACTTGAACTCGTCGCGCAGCGCGTGGGCGCCATTTGCCAGGGTCATCGTCTGCATTCGCCCGGGCGTTGGCTCGACGGCAGCGACGCGCCGGATCGCCTCGTCGAGCGGCACGCCTTCGAGGTAGCCGACCGCGATCGCCGCGAGTGCGCCATAGACCATGTGCCGGCCGACCATCCTGGTCGTCGCCGGGCGCACCTGGCCATCGACCTCGACGTTGAAGCGCATGCCGTGCGGCCAGTCGAGCGTCACGTCCGTGGCGCGCACCTGGGCGTCGGCCGCTTCCCCGGCGAGAACGACGCGGGCCCGTGTCTGGGTCGTCATCCAGCGCACGTGCTGGTCGTCCGCGTTGGCCACCACCAGGTCGGTCGGTGCCAGCGGGCGCAGCATGTCCGCCTTCTCGTCGCGCGTGGCTTCACGGGTGCGGAAGGTCTGCCAGTGGTCGCTTGCGATCGCGGTGACGACGACCACGTTGGGACGGATCGTCCGCGCCAGTGTGCGCATCTCACCCTTGCCGCCGATGGCCGCTTCAACGACCGCATGGCGATCCAGTGGCCGCGCCGACAGGAGCGCTCGACCAGCACCGGC
>DAIERN010000185.1 GCA_027346765.1 Chloroflexota bacterium
GCCGAAGACCTGGGCGTCTTGCAGACCATCTTTTGGTCCGCCGGTGCGTCGCGCAATGCGCTGGCGCAGCGCTTGGCCTATTCCAAAAGCAAGGCCAACGCCATGGTCGCGGCGCTGCTCGACGATCGGGTCTACACCGAGCTCATCGCCGACGGTATCCACGTCGACCGCGCACTATGGCCGCTTATCACGCGCTTGAAGCCCGTTGAGCGGCTGCTGCTGGTCAGCGACGCCATCCCGCTCGCCGGCACCGGCGACGGCCGCGGCCGCCTGGGCTCGCTCGACATCGAGATTGCCGGGGAGCGCGTCACCCTCGCGGGCACGAACACGCTCGCAGGATCGGTCCTGGCACTGGACAAGGCGGTGCGCAACATGGTCGGTGCCGGGATCGCGCTGCCAGCCGCGGTCGCCGCGGCGACGCGCAACCCCCTGGAGCTGGTCGGCATCCACGATCGCGGCCGCCTCGCCGCCGGCCAGCGCGCCGACCTGGTCGAGCTCGACGCCGACCTCAATGTCCGGCGCGTGATGCGCGCCGGGGAGTGGCTCGCCTGACGCCGATCAGCTCTGGCAGGGCCACATGGCCAGATGCACGCCGGAGGAGCGTTATGTGGCTACTTGGCCGGCTGTCTGGTCTGGCAACAGGGCAATGACCAAAGCGCGGAGCGCGATTGGACGGTGGGATCGGCCCAGCGCTCGCCAGCCATGCATTGGGCCAGTTCCAGCGAGATACATCCGGCCAAGCGTGTGCGAATACGGCACGTGGCCAGGTCGCAGGGACCCAACCGCCGGATACTGCTCACAGGGCGGACATTTGGCCAAGCCGCCGCAGGTCGGGCCGGATCAGTGCTCCGTGGGAGTGCATCTGGCCGAATTCATGGATCAGCGGTCGGGCATCGCCGCCTGGGTGCGCTCGATGTCGTCGAGCAGCCGGATCGTGCCCTCCGTGACGGCCTGGAGATAGCGCTCGCCGAACGCCCCGCTGGCCTCACGCGCGTCGCCCCAGTTGCCCGATCGGGTGGCCCGGTAGACCGAGCCGGGCGACGAGAAGAAGAACGCCGTGTGGACCGCCGCGACATTGCCGACTTCGGGGAATGGCGGCATCTCGGAGGTAGCCGCCGCCATGTCGACATAGTCTGGATTCACGGCCATCACGCCGGAGATCTCGCCCTTGTTCGCATGGAGACCTGAGTCGGGACCGAAGAACTCGGCCGCCTGATCGGCTGTCATGCCGTCCCAGTAGTTGATGACATAGGCACGCACGCCGGCGGGCAGGTTCTCCCCGGCCGACGCGCACGCATACGCGACCGCGTACGTGTTGTCGTAGTGGCCGTTGACGAAGACGATCCGCTTGAAGCCCATCGTCGCGAACTGTGCGCACAGGTCTTCGATCAGCGCGGCGAAGGTTGACATGCGCAGGTAAACGACGCCGGTGAAGCCCTTGTGCGGATACGACAGGCCGTACGGCACGCTGGGCGCGACAACCGCGCCCGTTTGCTGCGCTACACGGCGGCAGACCTCGTTCGGGATGTACGTGTCGGTCAGGACAGGGCCCTGGGGCCCGTGCTGCTCGAAGGAGCCGACCGGAATCAGCACCATCGACTTGTCGCCGCGAGCGGCGAGGTGGCGCTCGATCTCCGGGTTGGTCATCTCGCCCAGGAACACGGTCGGTGGCTTTGGCATTGCGTCCTCCTCAGGCGATTGTGTTGGCGAGCTCGCCGATCCCCTCGACCCAGCAGGTCATCGTGTCTGTCGGCTGGAGATGGTGCTCGGCCAGCGGACCCGCACGATGCGGCGTTCCGGTCGATATGAGGTCGCCTTCACGCAATGCGAGGTGGCGGCCCAGGTAGTCGAGAATCTCTGCGATTGAGAAGCGCATCAACGATGTGCGCGCGTCCTGAACGGTCACGCCGTTGATCGTGAACGTCAAGTGCAGATCGGCCGGATCCAAGTCCGCGGCCGGTATCAGAACCGGGCCGACGGGGCAGAAGCCGGGCAGGGACTTGCCCAGCAGCCACTGGTCGCCGTCGAGCCACGGGTCGCGCGATGTCACGTCGTTGACGATCGTGTAGCCCGCGACCGTCCCAGCGGCGCCGATCAGCACGCCCAGCTCACATTCACCATCGACATTGGCGGTCACGCCGCGGTCCCACGAGATCGTCGCGCCATTGCCGACCACCGACGAGGCCGCCTTGCCGAAGACCAACGGACGATCCGGCCCCGCTACGTCCGGGTGGGCGGGATCGCGGTAGTTGGAACCGATCGTGTAGATGGCGCCGATCCGGCGCAGATCCAGCGGTTGCGGCGGCATCAGGCGGTCACGCTGGCCTGGGCAAAGAGCGGCGCGACGGCCTCGCGCATCACATCAGCCATCCCGCGGACGCCCGTCCAGCGCTCGAAGGCGATCGCGGCCTGGGCGATGAGCATCTCCTCCCCGTTCGCGGCGTTCAGGCCGCGCGCTCGCGAGGCGGCAAGCAACGGCGTTTCGCGCGGGACGTAGACACAGTCGAACACCGTCGCGCCGGCGGGCAGCAGCGCCGGATCGAAGCTCATGCCGGCGTCGATCATGCCCACGGTGGTGGCGTTCACTGCCAGGTCGGCAGAGCGGAGGGCATGCTGGAAGTCGGGGCTATCGAACGCGACCGCGTCAACTCTGGCGGCGCTCGCGGGGAGGGTGCGGTTGCCAACGGTGAGCGACGCCACACCGGCGTGGCGGCAGGCGTACGCGACGGCCTGGGCGACCCCGCCGGCGCCGGCCACGACGACCTTTGCCCCGGTGAGCGGCCAGCCCATGCGCCGCACCGCCCAGGTGCTCCACGAACTGATCGGCGAGGCTCAGCTCGAGCTGGTGATTGTCTCCTTCGCGGTCTACGACATCCCCGCGAT
>DAIERN010000186.1 GCA_027346765.1 Chloroflexota bacterium
CTTGCGCACGTCGGGCACCCGCATCTGCACGTCGTGCTCGAACGGAGGGTCGCTGACGTACCGGAACGGCCGATCGCCGTGCACCTTGCGCCAGACGAGCTGCGCCAACTCCAGCACAGTGGTGCCCTGCGCGGTCGAGAGGTTGAAATCCTGATTGACCGCCGCGGGCGACTCCATGGCGAGTCGGATCCCGCGCGCCAGGTCGCCGCCGTAGGTGTAGTGGCGGACCTGGTTCCCCTTCCCCAGGATGTGCAACGGGTCCTGCCCCTTCAGCACCTTCTGCACCAGGTCGGGGACCACGTGGCTCATGGCCAGCTTGACGTTGCCGCTCATGACGTCGGTGTCACGCAGCGCGCGGCGCTCGCCGATGCCCACGCAGTTGAACGGTCGCAGGATCGTGTACGGCAGCCCATATTGCTCGGCGGCGCCGCGCGCGAAATACTCGCTCGCCAGCTTCTGGAAGCCGTAGGTCGACTTGGGCGGTGGCGAGGTGAGCTGGGCGCCCTCAGGCGTGGGGTACTGGTCGGTCGATTCGTAGACCATCGAGCTCGACAGCACCACGATGCGCCGCAACGCGCCGCCGGCATGGGCGGCGATCGCGGCGTCGAACGTTGCGGCGAGGATGCGCTCGTTCTCGGCGATCAGGTCGTACGCGAACTCATGGAAGTAGCTGATGCCACCGATCATCGCCGCGGCCGCCACGATCTGGTCGCACTCGGCGGCCAGCGCGGTGAGCAGCGTCACGTCCTTCGCGTCGCCCTCGACGAAGCGGTACGCCGGGTGCGAGTCGTAGGCGCGGCTCACGCGGCCGTACTTGGAGAAGTTGTCGATGCCGACGACCTCGTGCCCAGCGCTAAGCAGCTCTTCGATGAGATAGCCGCAGATGAAGCCGGCGGCGCCGGTGACGAGGATCCTCACGCCGCCAACTCGCTAGATGCTGATGCCCGCGGGCATCGCTCCCCAGATGTCGACCACCTCGCGCCCGGTGAGGTTGAGCGCCTTGTATGCGCGATGCGGCGCGCCCAGCACGAGGAGGTCGCTTTTCTCCAGGACCTGGTCGAGGTCAACCAATCGCTCATCCTCGACATAGGGATCCGTGCACAGCACCTCTGCCCCAGCCCACAGCAGCAGCTTGCGCAGCTTGTAGCTGAGCGACGCGCGGACGTCGTCCGACTCGGCCTTGAAGGCCATGCCCAGGATGCCCACGGTCTTACCCGCCAAGCCGCCAAAGCGGTGGCTCATCGCATCGACGATGTATGCCGGCAGGCCCTCGTTGATCTGCATCGCCGACTGGCCCATGGGGAAGTGGTCGGAAGTGAACGACGCGAGCTGCATCGTGTCCTTGAGCAGGCACGGGCCGGCGGCAAAGCCCGGTCCCGGCAGGTCAGCAGCACGCGGGTAGTCGTGCCGGATCGCGTGCAAGATCGCGTTGTAGTCCGCGCCCGCCTGGTGGGCAATGATCAGGAACTGGTTGGCGATGACGAACTTCATGTAGCGCCACGCGTTGGTGAAGAGCTTGGCCAGCTCGGCCTCGCGGGTGGTGGTGCGGACCGTCTCCGCGCCCAGCCTGGCAAACAGCTCCGCGGCGCGCTGGCCGGCCGCGTCATCATCCGCGCCCACGATCTGGGGCAGGCTCTTGAGCTCATCGAGCGCGTGGCCCTCCGCGATCCGCTCCGGGCAGCACGCCACGTCCACCTTGCGGCCGAGCTCGGCGAAGATGCGCGCCACTCTTTCAGTGGTGCCGGGGTAGACCGTCGAGCGCATCACCACCAGCGCGCCGTCGCTGATGTGCGGCGCCATCTGGTCGATCACCCGGTCGAACAGGGTCATCGACGGATTCAGGAACTCGTCGATGGGCGTGCCGACGACGACGATCACGATGGGCGCGCCGCGCATCACGGACGGGTCGCTCGTCAGGCTGAGGCGGCCAGTCGGCAGGATCGTCGCCAGCAGCTCGTCCGCGCCGGTCTCTCGTAAGGGCATCTCGCCGCGGCGGATGCGCGCCACGGTCTGCTCATTGGTGTCGTACACCGCCACGCGCATACCGGCGTCGGCCAGGGCGAGCGACAGCGGCAGCCCGACGTGGCCGCCGCCGCCGACGACGCACACGTCGGCGGTCAGCTGCGGCGCGGTGGCGGCGTCTGGCTTGCCCCGAACGGAGACCATCGCCGAGCAGATTAGCGGGTGGTTGACGGACAGACGAAGATGGGCGCGGGCGCCGACACGGCCGGGAAGGGACCGCGTGCCGCGCGCGAGGAAAGAAAGAGGGGGAGTTGCAGCCCTGTAGACAACCCGCGGCGCTGGCGCGGCGCTGCGTGACGGCGCTTGTCACGCTGGCGGCGCTCTTAAGCTTGGGCGGCGCGCAACCCAGCCCGCTCGCCGCGGCTGCCAGGCCCAACATCGTCGTCTTCTATCTAGACGACGTCTCGCCCCACGACGGCCGGCTCTGGAACAGCGCCACCCGCACGCCGGCCATCTACAAAACGTTCATCGCCCACGGCTTGCATTTCACCCATGCCTATGGCGAGGATCCGCTGTGCTGCCCGTCGCGGGCGAGCATCCTGACCGGCCTCCACACCCACAACAACGGCGTGAACCTCAACGACGCCCGCCTGTATGTGCCGCAGGAGAGCGTCGCGAGCGAGCTCAAAGACGCCGGCTACAGCACGATGTGGATCGGCAAGTACATGAACCGCAACACCTTCCTGTCACCGGCGGGCTGGGCGGCCCACCTGGCGCCATGGACGGTCTTCGACGGCATCTACGGCCTCAACGGCGGTGAATACTACGACTACGTCCTGCGCACGAAGGATCAGGGCGACATTCAGATCAACGGCGTGCATTCCACCCAGATGATTGCCGACCGCGCGGTAGCCCGGCCG
>DAIERN010000187.1 GCA_027346765.1 Chloroflexota bacterium
AGGGCGCTCGGCGCGACGACGTCGAATTCGAAGCGGGACGGCCGGTCGAAGCTCTCGCCGTCGCGCTGCAGCGTGCCCTCCACGAGCAGGAGGGCGTGGCGCCGCACCACGTTCCGGTAACTGGCCCAGACGACCGGCCAGAGCGTCACGTTCACCATGCCGGTCTCGTCCTCGAGCGCCAGGAAGACGGTTCCCTTCGCGGTCATGGGGTGCTGGCGCGTCACCACGAGCCCGCCGATCTTCACCCGACCCGGCCGCGTGTCGATGAGCGCGCCGTTGGTGGTGACCCCCAGCCGATCCAGCGCCGGCCGGAACAGCTCGATGACCTGCCGGCGCGCGTCGAGCGACAGGATGGCGTAGGCGTCCCCCAGGCGTTCGAGCTCGGTTGGCGGCGGCAGGTCGGGCGTCTGGGTCGGCGGCAGTCGGAGATCGAGCGGCTTGCCCTGGGCCTTCTTCGATCCGATTGATCGGCCGTCATAGCGGCCCCGGGTCGCGCCGGCCACTTCGCGCAGCTGCCACAGGAGCTTGCGCCGCGGCTCGCTGAGTGAGTCGAGCGCGCCGGCGCGGATCAGCCGCGCGATGACTTCCTCGGCGAGCTCCGTCCGCGCCGCGAGGTCGGCAAGCGACTTGAACGGGCCACCGCGCGCCACTTCGGCGTCGAGCGCCTCCCCTTCAGCCTCGCCGATGCCCTTGACCAGGCCCAGCCCCAGCCGGATGCCGTAGCCCATCGCGGTTGGCGCCGCCCAGCGGTCGCGCGATTGCTGGTCGGGCACAACGCAACCTGAAGAACGGACAGGGGTTGGACGGCGGTCGATGCCCGCGCCTGCGGGGAGCGGCTCGTCGGGCATGCCCACCCACTCGGTCGTCGAGAGGTAGCGGCTGCTGTTCACGTCGACCGGCAGGACGGCCACCCCGTGGCGCTTGGCGTCGTTCACCAGCACCTCGATCGGGTAGAAGCCCATGGGCTGGGCGTTGATCAGCCCGGTAACGAACTGGGCCGGGTAGAACAGCTTCAGGAACGCCGACTCGTACGCGGTGCGCGCGAACGCAGCCGCGTGGCTCTTGTTGAAGCCGAAGCTGGCGAAGGCCGAGACCTGGCGGAACAGCTCCTCCGCCTGGTATTGCGTGAGCCCGTTGCGGGTGATGCAGCCGTTCACGAAGCGTTCGTGCAGCTTCTCCATCTCGCGGCTCGAGCGCCAAGTGCCCATGGCCCGGCGAAATCCGTCCGACTCTCCCGCGCTGAAGCCGGCGACGTCGATGGCGATCTTCATCACCTGCTCCTGGTAGAGGATCACGCCCATTGTCTCCTCGAGCGCCGGCTGCAGGCTGGGGTGGAGATACGTGACAGGCTCGATGCCCTGGCGTCGCCGCAGGTAGGGGTGGACCGCGTTGCCCTGGATGGGCCGGGGCGGATGATCGCCACCTGTTGCGACAGGTCTTCGAAGCACGCTGGCCTTGTGCGCGGCAGAGCCGACATTTGCGCGCGGCTCTCGATCTGGAAGACGCCCACCGTGTCCGCGGCCTGGATCATGTGGAAGACCTCGGGGATGTCCTCCGGTAACCGGTCAAGGTCGACATGGACCGCGCAGTCCTGCTTGATGTCTCTGAGCGCGTCGTCGATGCTGGACAGCATTCTGAGGCCGAGCAGGTCCAGCTTGATCAGCTTGATCGTCTCGATGTCGCGTTTGTCGTATTGCACCACGACACGACCCGGCATCGTCGCCCTTTCGAGTGGCGCGATGTCAACCAGTGGAGCGGCAGTGATCAGCATCCCGCCGGTGTGGATCGACAGATGTCGCGGAAACCCGTCAATCCGCGCGGTCAGCTCCAGCCACCTGTCCCACGGCGTGAGCCCCACCGTCGACCCTTCCGCTGCAGACCCGTTCACGCCGCTGGCTGGACCGCTCGCAGCGCTCGCAGGGCCGCTAACCGCACTATCACTATCGAGTGGCTTGGGAGCTGCCGAAACGGCGTCAACACCTGCCGGCTGAGAGCGAGCGGCCGCTGGCTGAGATTGAGCGGCCGCTGGCTGAGCGTGCCGTCCCTGCGAATCAACCCGCAAAAGGGCTTCTCCGGCCTCCGCGCCGCCGTCAAGTGGCTTTCTTAGTGATAGCGCGGTTACCGACCCTTCCGCCGAGCCCGCGCCCGTCCCCTCCGGCGCGGCGTTGTGAGCCACATTCACGGATTCGGCGCTTGGTTCGCTTGAAACCGCGTTTTGTCCGGGCAGCGCCCCTGAATTCGGCCTCAACGTCACCTTGGAAGGCTCGTATTCGCCCTCCGCGGGGCTGTTTCCCGCTGCAGCCGGCCCCGCGGCCCGTCCAACACCGGAATCTGTGAATGTGGCTAACGATGGGGCACGCGCTGGCGCAGAAGACAGCGCCGATGCCGGCTGCGGCGGGCGCTGCAGCGCCGGGTGGACCTCGTTATCGGTGCGAACTTCGCCCACTCTTCCTCCGGCGCCCAGCCAGCGGAAGCTGACCGGTGTATCGCCGGGGCCGCCCTCATCGTCGGACGATCCGCGCCGACCGGGGCGCAGGACGGTGACGGGCGCGAGGCGCTCAGCTGCCAGGGCACGCGCGGGTGGCTTGAGCTCGCCCTTGTAGTCGAGCAGCCGGTCGCCTTCAGGAGTGGATGGCACGGCGACCGGCGTGAAGAACTCGGCGAAACCGCCCTCCGCCTCCAGGTCGCGCCGGACCATCACGCTGTCGTACGTCTCCAGCGCCTTGGCGACGCGATCGACCAGCGGCCGCGGAAACCCCAGCGCATAGCCCACCTCGCGCACCGCCGACCTGGCGCGGTAGGTCACGAGGTTGCACACCATGCCGGTGTGGGCCTCGCCGTAGCGCTCGTAGCAGTACTGGATGACCTCCTCG
>DAIERN010000188.1 GCA_027346765.1 Chloroflexota bacterium
GAGGCGGGCATGGACCGCGGCCCGCTCTTCTACCGCCGCCTGGCGGGGGAGGGCCGCCTGCCGTTGCGCGTCCATGCCTCCGTGCGCGCGCCGCAGCTGCTGACCGCGATCGACGGTGGGTTGCGCAGCGGCCAAAAGACCGGCCGCTACACGATGGGCTGGCTCAAACTTTTTGCCGACGGCTCGCTGGGCTCGCGCAGCGCGGCAATGCTCGCGCCCTACTTAGATGCCGCGACCAACCCACCAACCGGCGGCCCGACCGGCATGTTCATAACCCAGCCCGACGATCTGGCCGATCTCGCCCGGCGCGCCGAGTCGAACGGCATTGCCGTCCAGATCCACGCGATCGGCGACGCGGCCGTGCGCGTCGTCCTCGACGTCTTCGAATCGCTTCCGCCCGCGCCGCACGGCGTGCCGTTGATGCGCCGCGTGGAGCACGCCCAGCTCGTCGACCCGCAGGACCAGCCGCGTTTCGGCAGGCTGGGCGTGGCCGCGTCGGTCCAACCTGTTCACCTGCGCAGCGACGAACCCCAGATCCGCGCGGGCTGGGGCGATCGCGGCGACAACGCGATCCCGTTGCGTGCCCTGATCGACGGTGGCGCGCTGATACCGTTCGGCACCGACGCGCCGGTCGAGCCGGCCGACCCGTGGCCCGGGCTGGCCGAAGCGGTGGTGAGACGGAATCCGGGCGATCAGGCGGCCCCCCAGGTCGGCCCGCGCCAGGCAATCGATCTCGCGCGTGCGCTGCGGGCGGCCGCCCTCGATCCGGCGCGCGTCGCCGGTGAAACCGATCTGGGCCGTCTCAGCGTGGGCTCCCGCGCCGATCTGCTGATCGTTCCAGCGGCCGGCTTCGCCGATCCGCTGGACGCGGCCGCGCTCGCCACCACCCGCCCGCTGGCCACGCTCATCGACGGCCAGGTCGTTCACCGCGACGCGCGTTTCGACCCCTAGAATCTGCGGCCATGACGCGTCGTCTGTCTGGTCTCTGGATTGCAGTCCTCCTGACGCTGTCCGCGTGCGGCGGCTCCGGCCCACAGGCACTGGGCGACGCCGGCTGTCCGCCGGTCCAGCGCAGCGGCCCAGATGGCCAGCCGCTCGACCTGTCGGGCGCGTGGAGCGGCAACGACGGCGGCATCTACTACATCAAGCAGATCGGGACCTGCGTCTGGTGGTCGGGCCAGTCCAACTTCGAGGGCCAGTATCCCGGCCAGGAATGGATCATGGCCTTCCGCGGCACGATGAACGAGGACGGTGTGATCAAGGGCGATTTCGTCGACGTCAAGAGCACCAACCCGGGCAGCGGCACGATGACGATCGAGGCGCACATTGACCAGGTCAACGGCACGGCCGTGGTGCAGCTTTACCGGACCGCCGCCACGGGCCACCCCATCGGCGTGTCGTTCTGGCAGCGAGCGACGGAACCCGCGCCCACGCCGCCGCCCAGTGCCCCCACCAATCCGAATACCCCACCCACGTGATCCAAACCGCACCGCAAAACGCATAAACGACCGTTGACAGGGCGCTAGGCCGGCGCATTATTCGCCTCAGTGACGCTCGTCACGGGGGAGGTGACCGTTCCGGCGTCCATCGCGAGTGGAGGGCAGATCGTTCATGTCCATGAATTGGCGGGAGATGCTCTTTACGCCAAAGGGCTTCCTCATGAGTGGCGGCGTGGTCCTGCTGCTGCTCGGCCTGATCGGCTTCGTGTTCCTCAACGGCAGCGCAACACAGTCGGCCCTGGGCTCGTTCTTCTGGCTGGATAACAGCGAGAACATTGCCCACCTGGCACTCGGCATCGTCGCCCTGGCGGCGGTGTACGTGCCCGGGCTCAACTCGGCGCTCGCACCGTACTACCGCTGGATCGTGATCCTCGTTGGCCTGATCGCGCTGTTCTTCGGCGTGTACGGCTTCCTCGTGGCCGGCGACGCGAGCGGCAAGAACACGTTCGGCCTGGCGAACCTGGAGCTGGGTGACAACCTGCTCCATCTGATCGTCGCGGCATGGGCGTTCGCGGCCGCGTTCTGGGCACAGCAGCGCTCAGCGATGATGAGCCGCTAGAGACAGCGATTCGTCACCAAGACGTTCAACGGCCCGGTCGCCTCACGCGGCCGGGCCTTTTCAGAAGGCCAGGAACGCGAAGGCCGGCGGCACCAGGGCGACGGCAGTGAGCAAACCAACGGCGAGCGTCGCAAAAGCCGTGAGCACGAATGCTTTCTGAACCGGCATCTGCTCGTCCAGTGCCCGCCCGAACCTATTTGTCAGGAGCGTCGGTACCAGCAGGCCGATCAGGCTGATCTCGAACGCGGTTGCGAGCACGTCGGTCAGGGCAATCTGCTCCGGCAGCCAGGCCTGCGGGCCGATCGGCAGTCCCACGGTGCGCGACAGGACCCAGACCAGCACTGCGCCCAGGTTGACCAGCAGCGCCAGCCGAGCCACGGAGCTACGCGGCCATACCAGGTACACCTGCGCCCACACCAGCTGGAACCAGCCCAGGGCGAAGAAGAGGGCCCCAAAGAGAACGTCCTCCTCGAGATGGTCGGTGATGACCGCGAAGTGGATCCCCGCCGCCGACAGACTGAGCATCGCGGCGATCACCCCGAGCGGCGCGTGCACCGCGACAGTCCTACCAGGCGCGCCCAGCGTGCCGCGTTTGTCCAGCCACGCTCCGACCATGATCGTCGCCACCAGCAAGAGCGGCAATCCGGGCATGAGGAACATGAGCGACTCGTGGTCGGGCAGCAGCCCCAAGCTGCCATGCGCGAAGACGAAACCCATGACGGTGATCCTACGCCGGCCCCTCTACAATGGATCATCCCGGGCGGCTAGC
>DAIERN010000189.1 GCA_027346765.1 Chloroflexota bacterium
TTAGAGCCCCATGCCGATTGGGGATATTACGCCATGTACTTGCTTCTGCCGCCGCTGCGCCTGGAATGGGATCATTACGCACGCCATTTGCCCAGGCCGACTCCGGGCCGCAACAAACTTTTGGATGTTGGTTGCGGTAACGGCGCGCTGCTGCGGACGCTGCGGCGGGCCGGCTTCAGGGACCTGAACGGCGTCGATCCGTTCATCAAGGACAGCGTGGTCGAGCCGAATCTGACCATCACCAAGGGCGAGCTCGCGGATCTGAACGGCTCGTACGCCTTCGTGCTCCTGCGCGACAGCTTGGAGCACATGGCTGATGCCAGGGCTGCGCTGGGTGAAGTGGCCCGCCTGTGCGCGCCCGGCGGCCATATCCTGATCAGCATGCCCGTCGTCAACAGATCGTGGGCCGAGCTGGGGCCTAACTGGGTGGAGCTCGATCCGCCGCGGCACCTGTTCATCCCGTCGGTCGCGGGCATCAGCCGCCTGATCGGGTCCATCCCCGGTCTCCAGCTGGAGGAGACGATCTTCGACACCACCGCCTTCGAGATTTACGGCAGCGCGCTGGCGCGCAAGCGCGTGCCGCTGTGCGATCCGGTCACGGGCGCTGACGCAGACCCCAGCCGCTATTTCACGCGCGAGCAACTGGACGCCTGGTCAAAGCGGGCGCACGAGTACGCCCGCCGCGGCGAATCGGGCCGCGCCGACTTTCTCGTGCAGCGAGCGTGACGCGTATGACAACGTCGAAGGTCGCGACCATGCGCGACGCGATCGCTCAGCTCGTGCGCGACGGCGACAGCGTGGCGATCGAGGGCTTCACCCACCTGATCGGCTTCGCCGCGGGCCACGAGATCATCCGCCAGGGCCGGCGCGACCTGACCCTGTGCCGGCTCACGCCTGACCTGGTCTACGACCAGATGATCGCCGCCGGGGTGGCGCGCAAGCTCGTGTTCAGCTGGCTGGGCAACCCCGGGGTGGGCAGCCTGCATGCGATCCGCCGGTGGGCGGAGGCGACCCCGCGCAAGCTCGAGCTGGAGGAATACAGCCACTTCGGCATGGTCTGCCGCTACACCGCGGGCGCGATGAACCTGCCCTTCTTCCCGCTGCGCTCGTATGCAGACACCGACTTACCCGCTGCCAATCCGCTCATCAAGCGTATCTCCTCGCCCTACTCCGACGATGAGCTGTACGCGGTTCCGGCCCTCAAGCCTGACGTGACGATCATCCACGCCCAGCGCGCCGATGCCGCCGGCGACACCCAGGTGTGGGGCCTGCTGGGCTGCCAGAAAGAGGCTGCCTTCGCTGCTGATCGCGTGATCGTGGAGGTCGAAGAGCTGGTCGATGAATCAGTCATCAGGGCCGACCCCAACCGGACCATCCTGCCCGGGCTGGTGGTCGACGCTGTGGTGGTCGAGCCCTTCGGTGCCCACCCGTCTTACGCCCAGGGCTACTACGACCGCGACAACGCCTTCTATCTCGAATGGGAGCGCGTTTCGCGCGAAGAGGAGTCGCTCCAACGCTGGCTGGACGAGTGGGTCCGCGGCGTGTCTGGCCGCGGCGAGTACCTCGACAAGCTGGGCAAGGACCGGCTGATGGGCCTGCGACCAACTCCGGCGCCCAGTGGCTCAGTCGACTACGGCGAATACCGCTGATGGCATGCTAGGCACATGTTCAGTGAGCGGACTCACCTTCGACTCTCAAAGCACCAGTTGGCCGAACTGAAACGCCGCGCCAAGCGGGATAAGAAGTCGGTCGCCGCGGTCATTCGCGATGCCATTGATGAGCATCTTGGTGAAAGCGACGAGGCCGAGCGCCAGGCTTCGTTGGAGCGACTCTTCGCGATTAACGCGCCCGTCGACGACTGGCCCGTGATGAAGGCTCAGGTTCTCAAGGGTGCGCTTGGCGAGCGCTGGAAGAACGATGACCGTCCTTCTTGACGCAGCGATATTCATGTACTCGGCCTCGTTCGTCGTCGTCATGGAGATCAAACGGCTCGACCCTGTCGAGGCAGCCCGCTAGGCGCGCCGACGCCAGAGGGGTAGAAGCAGCCGGGCGGCGAGCAGGGCCAGCACTGCAGCGACGAGAACCAGGTCAACAAGCGCTTGGGCATTCACTGCGCTGCCGCGCGACATCGCCACGATGGGCCGGAGGTCGTCGGGCGAGCGCAGAATCAGCCGGTAGCCGTTGATGCCCAAGCCGCTGAGGTCATGCTGACCGATCACGCCCACGAGGTTGAGCCGACTGCCGGCCTGCAGCTCCGACGCTTGGACAAAGCTGCCAAGCGGCGCAAAGACGTCGAGCGGTCCGCTGCCATCGTCAATGGTCGTTCGCAGCCCATCAGGCTCCTGCGCCGGGTCCGCGCCGATCACGCCCTCCACCGCGAGCAGCCTGCCCTCGAACGGCTCGCACACCAGGCCGGTCGCGACAAGATACGGCTCTGGCATTGCGCCACTCCCCACCACGGCCACGTCCGCTGGGCTGGCGATCTCGATCGTGAGCTGGCCCGCATTGTCCACGAGCGCGCCGCTCACCAGTAGGTCGCTGCCGGGGGCGACCGGCGGCCACGAGCCGGCGACAAGCCGGACGGCAATGCCCGCGCCGCCGCTCTCGATGAACGCGCCGCGGCCGTCATCGATCAGGCCCAGCGGCATCGTCAGCCGCCCGACCACTGAAACGGCGGAATCGAGATCCAGGCCGCGCGCCGCGCCGATGGTGATTACCTCCGGTGTGGGAACCGGCGTGGGGGCAGCGGTG
>DAIERN010000018.1 GCA_027346765.1 Chloroflexota bacterium
CGCGGTGAAGGCATCGTCGTCGGTCATGCCCTGGGCATACGAGCGGACCAGGTCCCACAGCTTCTGTTCGCCGTACTTGCGCACGAAGAAGTCGACCGCCGCGACTGCCTCGCCGTAGGCGAGGTAGAACTGGTCCTGCGGCGCGGGGAAGAAGCCGGCGATACCGTCGAGCGGGATGAGTGAGCCGTCGCTGACAGCCGAATCGACGAAGCTCTTGTAGTACGCGGTGTAGCCCACCGACAGGTAGACCGCGATGCCCTCGTTCAGCCAGCGCGGCGGATCGTGGTACGGGTTCTTGGTGGCGGCGTCGAACACGAGGTGGGTCAGCTCATGGCGTACCACCTCGGCGTTGAAGTCCTGGATGCCCTGGTCCGGCGGCAGCCACACGAACATCGTCTGGATGTCCTGGTGCGATTCACCGGCGATGTTCTCGCGGTTGGGCGAGACCGCGTCAAGCAGCGCCTGCTGGGTGTCGTACACGAACAGGTCGACCGGCTTGGGCAGCGTCGTGCCGAGCAGCTGCGAGGCCTTGTTGATCGCCTCGTTGGCGAGATCGCCGGCGCCCTGCGCGAACGCGTCGTTGCCCGAGTACCAGTGCACCACGACCAGCCCGTCATCGAGCGTCCGCCAGTTGTAGCGCGAGTCCTCGACGAGGCCCTGCGCGACCGGGCCCAGGGTGACCGTGCCGTCAGCGGCGCGGACGCGGAACTGGAACTCGAAGTGGGTGTTGGGCGCGCTGTTGCCCTTAACGACGCAGGCGCAGACCGCCGAGCTCGCGATGTCCAGTGGTTGGGTCACTTGCCACGTATCGGCCGCCTGACCTGGCTGCGCCGCGAGGACGACGTTCGTCTCATACCCCTGCAATCGCACCAGCACGTCCACGCCGGCGATGTCATCGCCGCTGATCTGCGAAGTGAAGGTCACCGGCTCGCCCAGGTTGGCGCTGACCGATGGCGTGCTGAAGGACGGCGACGCGGCGAGGACCGCGGCCGGCAGCAGCGCCGCAGCCAGTAAAGCCGCCAGCGCCAGTGCTGCCGTGGCCCGGCCGAGTGCGCGCAGCATCACTGGCCGGTGCCCGTGCCCGGCGCCCACGCCAGCCCGGCGTAGCGGATGAAGCCCACGCCCGACTCGACCGCTCCCAGCAAACCATTCCGGCTGAGGGCAAATGAGCGGTCGTAGGACACCGGCACCACCGGCGCCTCGCGCGCCAGGATGGCCTGCGCCTGGGCGTAGAGCTGGGTCTGCGCAGCGACGTCCGCGGTCCCGGCCGCCTGCGCGAGCAAAGCGTCGTAGTCGGTATTGCTCCAGTGGCCAGTATTGCTCGTCGATCCGGTCTGGAGGAGCAGGCCAAGGAAGTCCTGTGGGTGGGGGTAGTCGGCGATCCAGGACAACGTCCAGATCTGCGGTGTGTTCTGGGCCTCCACCTGGTCGGAGTAGCCGTTGAAGTCGAGCGCCTCGATGGTCACATGGACACCCAGGTTGGCCTGCAGCTCGCTCACGACGGTCTGCTCGTAGCCCACGCCGTAGGTCGTCAAGGTGATCGGCGGCAGTCCCTGGCCGCCCGGGTAGCCAGCCGCGGCCAGCAGGGCGCGCGCGTCATCGGGGTTGAACGCGGGCTGGTAGCTGGCGTCGTCGCGCCCGGCGATGCCGCGCGGGATCATCGAGGTGGCGGGCACTCCCCCGGCGAGGCTGACCATGTGCTGCCAATCGACCGCCTCGGCGAAGGCGAGCCGAACGTTGGCATCGTCGAACGGCTTTATCTGCGTCGTGAAGCCGTAGTAGTTGATCGTCAGCCCGTCGGTGCTGCGCAGCTGCGGACCGAGCTGCGAGTCGTACTGCACCCACGCCTCGTCGCCGGCGCCGATCCCGACATAATCGATGTCACCGTTGGCGAACATGTCCGTGGCGTTCTGGCCACCGAAGTCGGTGACGAGGTCGATCTGATCGAGCGTGGGCATCCCCGCCCAGTAGTTGGCGTTGCCCGCCAGGTGGATGACGCCCTGCTGACTCGCGTCCGGCAGGTACGCGCCGGAAACCACATTCGGCGGCGACTGATCCAGCTGGCCGATCTCAGACGGCGGCACGACCCCCAGCGACGGCGAGGAAGTGGTGGCGATGAAGTACGCCGCGGGGTGGGCAAGATCGACCTGCACCGTCGCGTCGCTCGTCGCCGTCAGGCCAACGGCATCGCGGCCCACCCGGCCGCCCAAGTAGTCGGTGGCGCCGTTGACGTCTGCCAGCAGCGTCGCGAGGGGCGATGGCCGCGCGGGGTTGAGCAATTGCAGCCACGAATCGACGACGTCCTGGGCGCGCAGCGGTGAGCCATCGCTGTACGTCAGACCAGGACGCAGCTGGAACGTGATCTGCCGGCCGTCGTCGCTGACCGACCACGACTGGGCCAGCGCCGGCTGGGCGCCGCCGTTGGCATCGAACGCGGTGAGTCCCTCGAACACCTGCGCCAGGACCCTCGCCGTGCCCGCATCACCGGCCTGTGCCGGATCCCAGGTGAACGGCTCGGACGACGCGATCCGCGCGTCGACCCCGTCGTTGGCGCCGGTCTGTGGCACCGAGCACGCGCCAACGATGAGCAGCGTGACCCCCAGCGCGAGCGCGGCGGGCGCGGTCAATCGAGCGGCAAGCGACTTGTGCACGGGTGCCAGAGTCTACCCGGAGGGACCCGCGCGATGCCGGTTACGGGTGGTTGCTGTCCAGCTCCGTGATGAACAGCGTGCCCGAGATGTACTCGCTCGCCGAGTAGCTGCCGATCCAGATGTCGTACCAGCCGCTCAGTGGCGGACTGAAGTCGATCGACGGGTCGGTGGTTCCGAACTCGTCATCCGAGCAGTGCCATTGGTTGGCCGCGTCGTTGATGATCAGAGTCGCGTCGTCACCCGGGTTTTTTGCCACGAAGTAGATGCGCAGCAGCGGCTGCACGCCGACGTTGTAGTGGATCTCGTAGTCGGGGTTGGGCTCCGCGAAGCCGGTGCAGACCGCGGGCAGGTAGCTCACGTCGATCGGGCCGCCGGCAACGACCGCCTCGTACCTGGGATCTGGGGCGAACCCGGAATCAATCTCGGGCGAGCCGTAGCGCGCCTCCAGATTTGGATCCAGCACCATCCCGGTTGACGATGCGGTCGGCTCAGGGGTCGCGGGCTCGGTCGGGATCGCAGTTGGCGGCAGCGTCGGCGGGTCGGTCGGTGGGTCGGTCGGGATTGCTGTCGGAGTCGCTGTGGGGGTTGCCGTGGGTGGCGCAGTTGGCGCTGGCGAGGGCGCGGCAGTCGGAGGCGGGCTCGCGGTCACACCTGGAGTAGGCGGCGCTGTGGGGCTGGCGGCGGGCGCGACCGTGACGCAGCCCGCAAGGGTGAGCGCAACGGCCACGCTGAAAAGGCCTCGCGCGAATCGACCGCGATCCATGTGTGACGACCCTCCTACGAACGCAACCGTCGACCGCGCCGTGCGGCTCGTCAAGGGCCACTCGCCATGTTTGCGCTCATCCACGCTCGCGGCGGTAACGTAGCTATCGGGATGAAGACATTTGACCCCGCCGAGCTGCGGGCCCGACTGACGCCGCTTCAGTATTCAGTCACCCAGAATGCTGACACCGAACGCGCGTTCAGCGGCATGTATTGGGACAACCACGCGCAGGGCACGTACCGCTGCGTGGTCTGCAAGGAGCCACTGTTCGAGTCGGGCACCAAGTTCGAATCGGGCTCGGGCTGGCCCAGCTTCTACGACGTCGTCGAGCAAGGCAAGGTCAACCAGAAGACCGACCGAACGTTGGGCATGACGCGCACGGAGGTCACCTGCGCCAACTGCGGTGCCCACCTGGGCCACCTCTTCCCCGATGGGCCGCGGCCGACCGGGTTGCGCTACTGCATCAACTCCGCGTCGCTCGACTTCGAGCCGCGGCCGGCGCGCGAGCAGGCGGCCGAGCAGCCCTAAACTCGGGCGCAATGCCGCGCGATCCGAATGTTCCCGACGAGTTCGAGGTTTACACGCTTGTCATCCTGCGCCGCCCAAAGGACGCGCCGCAGCTCAGGGAGGAGTTGCGCGACGAGCTGCAGGCACAGCATCTCGCCTACCGCGCGGATCTTCGCCGGCGCGGAGTGCTCGTCGCCAACGGCCCGTTCCGCGAACAAACCGACGTGTCGCTGCGCGGCCTGTCGATCTTCACCACCGGTCTCGAGGAGACCGCGCGCCTCAATGACGCCGATCCCATGGTCAAGGCCAATTGGCTCGGTTATGACCTCATGGAGTGGTGGGTCGCGGCGGGCACGCTCGCGTTTCCCTCGTTCGACGGCCCAGTGGGCGATCGCCGGGTGATGACAGACGACTGACGTCGCCAGAGCTCAGTGGGCGAGGATCTGGATGTTCTCGTAGAGGGTGTCGCCGACGTTCTGGTGGTCTGACGGCGTCGCGACGTAGTTGACCACCCACGGCCGGACGAGCGAGACGGTCTCGCCGTAACGGAGGAACAGCACCGGCGCATCCTGGACCAGCAGCTGCTCGGCTTGGTGGTAGAACGGAAGCGACTCCTGGTAGATCGCCGCCTTCGCGCCTTCGTCCAGCAGCCCGTCGTATGCAGGATTGCAGTAGTTAGATCCGTTGTACCGGGCGCCGCATGCGAACAGGGGCCGGTTCTGGTTATCCGGATGAGGGAAGTCCGCCCCCCACGCATCGCGCGCGACGTCGGCCCAGGTGGTCTTTGGCGGAAATGGACCGGGCCAAAGCCCATTGTCGACACAGCGGGTGTCCAGCTGTCTGTTAGTGAAACCCAGGACCTGGCGCCACTGCTCAGCCAGGTACATCACTCGGCCGTCGTGGCCGGCATCGCAGTTGTAGTTGAAGCGCATCGTGCCCAACATTTGCGCCCACGCCTTGGTCTCCTGGCACGTCGCGTCACAGTCGTCGCTCGCCGGCTTGATGTCGGCAGCGTCGGGCTCAGCCACGCCAAGCTCGCCCAGCGCCGTGCTGAGCTCCGTGCGCGCGGCGGCAGGATCGAACGGCAACGGTGTGTCGA
This sequence comes from Chloroflexota bacterium, assembly GCA_027346765.1. The sequence continues at coordinate 5,021 of DAIERN010000018.1, forward strand.
TCGCCGTGACGGTGGGGAAGCCGGGGATGCCGGGCATGGTCGGGCTGTAAGCCGGAACACCAATGCCGGCGAAGGCTTGGTTGATCATGTCCGTCTTGTCGATGGCCTGCGTCATCGCCCGGCGAAAGTGCACATTCTGGAGTGGCGAGCGGCCGACCATGCCTGACGTGACGGCCTCGTTTACAGGGCACGGCTGGCTCTGAGGCCACGCCTCTGGCTGGACACAGTTGGCGAAATCCCAGTATTCGACTGACAGTCTGTTGGTGCGCACGATCATCGACGCGTAGTCCGGGTTCGCGAGCACTCGCGGGATAGCCGCGGAGTACACGGCGACTTCATCGAGGTTGCCACTCTCCCAGGACGCGACTGCCTCGTCTGGCCCTCCCCCGATGCCGATCTCGATGCGTTCCAGCCCCGGCGTCTTGCCGTACCAGTTCGGGTTGGGCGTCAGCACAACCTTGCTGTTGTGCGTCCACTCGGACAGCACGAACGGGCCTGACGCCGCGAAACCAGCTTCGTACCAGTAGGGATCCCCTCCGGCTGTTGACGCCTGGTGGGGCGGAACCGGCGTCAGCTGCGGCATCGCAGTGATGTCCGGCCAGAAGACCGTCGGCTGAACCAGCTGGAACACCACGGTGTGATCGTCGGGCGCCGTCACGCCGAGTTGATCGAGGAGGCCCTCCACCGTCGCGTCATCGAAGGTTCCGGCCCCGCGATCGAGCCACGGCGTCTCACCTTCCGGGCACCCGAGATTCACTCCCATTAGCTCGTAGCCGCCCTTCAGGTAGCACATGAGATAGCCCATGTCGAAGGCGTTGCGCGGATCGGCCAGGTCGCGCACGGCGCGGACGATGTCGCCCGCCAGGATCGAGGTGCCGTCGCTGTACTGGGCGTCCGTTCGCAGGTGGTAGGTGTAGGTCAGCAGGTCCGCGCTGACGGTCGGTAAGTCGGTCGCCAGCGACGGAACCAGGTGGCCGCCGCCGTCGCGATAGAGCAGGCCGCGCTGGATCGCGTTGATGATCGAGTACTCGTCTGAGTAGCTCGCCGCCTGCGGGCGCAGGGTCCGCGGATCGGTAGCGCAGCAATAAACGCGGAACACAGTGGCGATGCCCGGGTCCATGGGCGGGGTCGCGCTTGGTGTGGGGGCCGGCGTGGGCGTTGGGCTGGCGGTTGGCGCGGCCGTGACGGTTGGCGCAGGAGACGGCGTGGGTGACGGCGACGGGACCGTCTGCGAAGTGCATGCCAGCAGTACCAAGACGATGAGCGGCGCGACGCGAAGACGGAGATTCGTCACTACTTAATCGATGCCGCGCGCGGCCATCCGGTTGGCGCCTCGTCTTTAGTTGTTGAACAGCCGCCAGACTCCCTCTGAGACGACCTCCACCTCTGTGTCCACGACCTTGAGGGCGGTTGCCTCGTCGATTGCGTAGCTGGCGGAGGGAATGTGCGCGGCCCATCGCTCGGCGTTGGTCGGAGTGACCTCGCCGTGGTCGGGGTTGACGTAGTGCGGGATGACCGCGAAGTGGACCAGGCCAATCCCCGGCGCGGTCACGAGATCGACCTCCTCCTCGCCGTTCGCGCCCAGCCACCAGATCTTCTCTGACTTGAGCACCTCGCCGTCGCGCTTGGGCGGGTTGCTGTATGTCTCACAAAAGATGCGGGCCGTCGCGATTGCGCCGGCACTCACGCCGACGTAGACGGCGTTCTCCATTTCCGCGAACAAGTCGGCAACGCCCGACTTGCGCAGCCAGTGCGCGAGATACACCGGGTCGCCACCCCAGACCAGGATCGCCTCTGCTTCACGGACGCCCGGCTCCCAGGTCGCGCGGTCGATGCTCGGCAGCGCGGTCAGCTCCAACAGGCCGATCGACTTCCACCCCAGGTCGTACAGCTTGCCTTTGGCATCGCCGGCGATCGCCCGATGGATGCCACCCGGGCCGCCGGCAAATGGATGCATGCCGGTGGCGATGAACAGTGCGCTCGACTCCTCGATGGGCTTGCCCAGAAGGTCGATCAGCGCATTGCGGATGCTGGCATTGGTGATGCCCGACGAGACAAGCAGCAGCTTCACGGTGCGCAGAGCATACGCAAGCAACTGCCGGCGATTGCTACATTTCGCGTCGTGAACTGGCAGGGCCTTGTGCCGTGGTTGCTGCTGCTCCACATCCTCGCGGCGATCGTCGCGATCGGGCCGAACTTCGCCTACTCCACCATCCGCGGCATGGGGCGGAAAGAACCGCAGCACGCCAACTTCGCCACGCGCGTCTCGCACACAATCTCAGACCGGCTCGTCTATCCAGTCGGCCTCGTCATTCCGGCCACGGGCGTGGCGATGATCCTCATCCTGGGCATCGACCTGACCAGTCGGGCGTTCTGGTGGCTGGACACGGCCATCGTCATCTACGCCGGGGTCTACCTGTATTCATTCTTCGTGCAGCGCGCCGTAGTCGGCCGAATCATCGATCTCACATCGACTCCACCGGCGCCCGGAACCAGCGGCCCACCGTCAGGGCTGCCAGAACTCGCCAAGCGCGCTCAGCGCGGCGGAACAGCGATGCTGATCCTGCTTGTGGTCGTGGTTTTCCTGATGGTCGTCAAGCCACAGATCTAGCACCCGCCGTAAGCGCAGCGAGTCGCCCCGACTAGCGCGGGCTCACCAAGGCGTGTTCGTCTTGAGCGCCCAGCGCCACGGCTATCTTCGAGGCCGCCGCGTGAGCACTGCTGATGCAGTCGGGCAGGCCGACGCCGTGGTAGAGCGCGCCGGCGAGCGCCAGGCCCGGCAGGCGCGCAACCTGCGCCTCTGCCCGGGCGACGCGGGTCAGGTGGCCCACGGTGTAGCGCGGCATGGTCCCCGCATACGCGGCCGCGCGAACCAGCTCAGGTTCCCCGCGAACGCCAGTCATCTTCTCGACGGCATCGCGTGCAACTCTGATCAGGTCGGCCGTCGAGCGGCCCCCCGAAGGCTGGTCTGGTAGGAACGCCCTGAGCATCATGTAGCCCACCGGCGCGCGTCCGGCCCACTTGTTAGACGAGAAGGTCAGCGCACTGAGCGGCATCCGCTCCGTGGCCGGGATGAGCCAACCGTGGCCGACCGGCGGCGTATCGAACTGCTCAAGCCGATAGACGAGGTTGATGACGCTCGTCGAGCCGTGCGCGATGGCCGTGATGGCAGCCGATGCCGCCGGCGCAACGTTCGCGAGCAATCGAGCGGTCGGCGCGCCGGGCGTGGTGACGATGATGCCGTCGACGTCGAGCAGGCGGCCATCGGATGCCCGCGCCCGATAGCGTGAGCCGAGTGATTCAAGTGAGTCAACCGACACACCGAGCTCGATGCGCGCTCCGGACAGATCCCGTTCGAGCGCTTCCACCAGACCACCCAGCCCAGAGCGCAGGGACGCGAAGACGCCAAGCGATCTGCCGGTACCGGGCGCCGCCTTCATCCGCCTGCGCATCTTTCGGCCGTCGGACAGTCCGGCGAGGATGAGGCTGCGGTGGTCGCGCTCGGCATCGCGCAGGGTCGGCACGACCGCATCGAGGCTGAGCTCATCGATCGACGTCCCATAGATGCCGCCCACGAGCGGCCCGGCGAGTCGACTGACCAGCGCGGCACCGAGCCGCGCGCGCAGGAAGCCGCCGACTGACACGTCCGCATCCGCTAGCTGTCGCGGCATGACGAGATCAATGGCCATGCGCATCTTCTCGCGCCATGAGAAGAGCCGCGTCGTGACAAATGGCAGCGCACGCGAAGGCAGAACGAGACCGACGCCTTCGGGCATGGGGATCGGGTTGCCGTCGCGCAGGATGTGCACTGACCGCGGCTCACTCACGCCGATCAGCTCGTCGCCCAGCCGAAGCTCTCTGGCGAGGGCAACGGCCGCCGGTCGCGTGGTGAGCATCGAGTCGGGTCCGAGCTCGATCACGAAACCGTTGATCCTGTCCGTCGCGACCTTGCCGCCCAGTCGATCGGACGCTTCGATGAGCGTCGTCGGAATCCCGGCCCGCACGAGGTCGCGCGCCGCCGTCAGCCCGGTGATCCCCCCGCCTATTACGAGCGCTGACACGCGGGGGCTAGGCGCGCGCTGGAGGAATGTACGGGCAGAGCGGATCGGACTCGAGGGGGTCGCCCGTCCAGGCGTACGCGCGGGCACGCGAGCCACCGCAAATACGCGCGTACTCGCACATGCCGCAGCGGCCCTTGAGCTGCGTCGTGTCACGCAGCGACGTGAACACCGCGCTATGGCGGTACATCTCGACGATGCTGTCCTCGCGCACATTGCCGACGACCAGCGGCAGGAAGCCGGACGGATATACCGCGCCGTCGTGGTTGACGAACATGATTCCGTTGCCGTCGCGGATTCCGAAGCCCCGGCCGACGCTCGTGGCGGCGATCTCGCCGGGCGTCCTCCCCTCGGCTTCCATGGTCCGAATTGCGTGGCGGCGGTAGTGCATGGCCTCGGTCGTCTTGACCTGAAAGGGCGCCGTGCGCGAGACCTCAAAAAGCCAGCGATTGACTTTCTCTGACTCGGCCGGCGTCACCTCGTGCAGGTCGCTGCCGCGGCCGACGCTGATCAGGTAGAAGAGGCTCCAGCGCATGATTCCGATCGTCTTCATGAGCTCGTAGATGTTCGGTAGGTCGGGCAGCGTCTCGTCGGTGATGAGCGTGTTGACCTGGATGGGCAGGCCCGCGTCATGCGCGAACTGGGCGCTCTCGAGCGTCCTCGCGAACGTGCCTTCGACGCGGCGAAAGCCGTCGTGGATCTCCGCGGTCGAGCCGTCGATCGAAAGCGAGATGTTCTGGATCCCGGCGGCCTTGAGCACGCCCAGGGCAATGGGGGTCAACAGGCCGGTGGCTGCCGGTGCGAGTGAAGCACCGATGCCCCGCTGGGTCGCCGCTGTGACGAGCGCTTCCAGGTCGGGACGGATGAGCGGGTCGCCACCAGTGAACACCAGGTGCGGATATGGCCGGCCGAAGCCGGTGATGTCGTCGAGCAGCCGGATCCCTTCGGCTGTCGTTAACTCGAGCGGACTCCGGTATGCGTTAGTCGAGGCGCGGCAGTGCCGGCAGGCAAGGCCGCAGGCATTCGTCATCTCCCAGTAAACGAGCATCGGCGCGCGGTCGTAGACGTAGTTCGTCGCTTTGACCGCGCCGACACCGGCCGGCGCCTGAGCCTGTGGGTGAACCATGCGTTGCTCCTCCCTCGTCAGACGGCGACGGGCGCGATAACACGGGTGACGATGTCGGCCAAGCCGCCAATGAATACGGGGTCATCGTTGAGCGAGCGCGCGCGCACGATGCGTAAGCCGAGCGAGTCGGCGAGGCCGCGCGCCTCGATGTCGATGTCGTAGAGCACTTCCAGGTGCTCGGCGACAAAACCCACAGGCGAGATCACGAGCTCCTTGACACCCTGGGCCGCGAGGCGGCGGATCTCGGAAAGGATCTCTGGGCCGAGCCACGGCTCATCGGTGCGGCCGGCGCTCTGAAACGCGAAGTCGTAGCCGCTGAGATCTAGGCGGCGGGCGACCAGCGCGGCCGTTTGAGCGAGCTCGGATGGATAGGGATCGCCCTCGGCGACGACGCGCGCCGGCAGGCTGTGCGCGGTGAACATGACGCGTGCATTGGTGCGGTCCTGGACGCGCGCGATGGCCTCGCCGGTCGCCATCGTCAACGCCTCGATGAAGCGCGGCTCGTCATGCCACGACTCGACGAAGGTGTAGCTGGGTGCGTCTGGGCCAAGGGTGGCGAGAGCCGCATCAACGGCGCGCCGGTAGCCAGCCGCATTGGACGACTTCTGCGGCGCGAGGGCGATCGCCGTGAAGTGCGTCACGCCATCGGCGGCCATCCCCTCGACGACTGCGCCGATGCGCGGCGCGATGTGGCGCATCCCGGCATAGACGGCAAGCGGCACCCCGCGACGCCCAAGCTCAGCCTCGAGGGCGGCGCGCTGTCGCTCGACGATCGCCGACAGCGGCGAAGCGCCACCGATCGCCTCGTATCTCCTGAGCAGCTCTGCAAGAAGGTGGCGTGGCGGCGGCGAGCCACGCCGAATGTCGGTGTAGTAGGCCTCAACGTCTGCGAGCCGCGTCGGCCCGCCGTACGCCATCAGCAGCACGGCTTCTGTTTCTTTCATCGCGCACTCTGCTCATGAACCAGGTCCGCGAGACGCTTCAGATCGTCCGGATCAGTGCCGGGCAGCACGCCGTGGCCCAGGTTGAAGATGTGGCCGGATCTGTTCGCAGCCTGGTCGAGCACCCAGCATGCCGCCTGCCTCGTCTGCGGCCAGGGGCCGAGCAGCAGCGTCGGGTCGAGGTTCCCCTGGACAGCGCGCTCCCCGACCTTTCGCCAGCCCTCCGCCAACGCGATGCGCCAATCCAGACCGATCACGTCCCCGCCCGCATCGGCCTGGAGCTCGAGCAGCCCCGCGGTGTTCGTCCCGAAATGGATCGCCGGCACACCAAGGTCAGAGATTGACCTGAACACCCGATTCATCCACGGTGCGACCGAATTCCTGTAGTCGAGCGGGCTCAGGCCACCGACCCATGAGTCGAAGACCTGGACGAGCTGTGCCCCGGCGCCAACCTGGGCCGTGAGGTAGTCGATGGTCGTCTGCGTCAGCTTGTCCATCAGCGCCGACCAGATGGCCGGCTGGGAACGCATCAAGGTTCGTGTCTTGACGAACTCGCGCGACGGCGCGCCCTCGACCAGGTAGCAGGCAAGCGTGAAGGGCGCGCCGGCGAAGCCGATCAGCGGAACGGGCGACTCGCGCCGAATGATGTGGATCGCATCGAGGAGCGCGGGCACGGCGTCGCCTGGCTGGAACGAGCGCAGATCGTCGACATCTGACTGCGTCGCGATCGGCCTGGCGATAACCGGGCCGATGCCCTCCTTGATGTCGAGCTCGACGCCCATCCCGGGCAGTGGCGTGGTGATGTCAGCAAAAAGGATGGCCGCGTCCACGCCCAGGCGGCGGACCGGTTGAAGCGTGACCTCGGCGCAAAGTGACGCGTCGCGCGTTATCTGGACAAGCGTCGCGCTCTCGCGCACCGCGCGGTACTCTGGCAGCGCCCGCCCGGCCTGGCGCATGAACCAGACGGGCGTCGCATCGACCGGCTCGCGCCGCGCTGCGCGCAGGATCCGGTCGTTGTGTTGTTCGTTCATGCCGCGGCGAAGGCGCGTCGGGCTGAGTCGACGGTTGCGTCCACGATGTCGTCGTCGTGGGTGATGCCCAAGAACCACGCCTCGAACTGGGATGGCGGCAACAGCACGCCGTTGTCCAGCATCGCGCCGAAGAAGCGCGCGAATTGGTCGCGATCACTGGACATCGCTTGGGTCGAGTTCGTCGGCGCTTTCGATCGGAAGAACACGGTCAGCAGCGCCCCAACGCGGACAATCGCAAGCTCGCGGCCGGCATCCCGCGCCGCGCTCTCGAGCCCGGCCTGTAGTCGGGCGCCCGCTAGCTCAAGCGCTTGGTAGGCCGCACCGTCGAGCTTGTGCAGCGTCGCGATGCCCGCAGCCATGGTCAGCGGATGGCCGGAAAGCGTGCCGGCCTGGTAGACCGCGCCGTCAGGCGCGATGTGGCGCATCAGGTCGGCGCGGCCGCCGTACGCGCCGACGGGCATGCCGCCGCCGATGATCTTGCCCAGCGTCGTCAGGTCCGGCGTCACGCCGTAGCGCTGCTGCGCGCCGCCGCGCGCCAGCCGGAAGCCGGTGATGACCTCGTCGAACACGAGCACGGCGCCGTCGTCGGCGGTGATCCGCCGGAGCGCCTCGAGAAAGCCGGTGGCCGGCGCCACGACACCAACGTTCGCGGCGACCGGTTCGACAATCACGGCGGCGATGCGGCCGGCGTGGCGGCGGAACGCCTCTTCGACAGCAGCGACATCGTTGTACTCGACCACGATCGTGTCCGCGGCAATTTCAGGCGGGACGCCGGCCGACCCCGGCAATCCGAACGTGGCCAGTCCGGACCCGGCCTCGACGAGCAGACCGTCCGAGTGGCCGTGGTAGCCACCTGCGAATTTGACAATGAGGTTGCGGCGCGACGCGCCGCGCGCCAGGCGCAGGGCGCTCATCACGGCTTCCGTGCCTGACGACGTGAAACGGAGCCGCTCCATGGACGGCATGCGGTCGCGAATGAGCGTGCCCAGCTCGACCTCGAGCGGCGACGTCGCGCCCAGGGCAAAGCCGTTCAGCGCCGCGTCGCGAACGGCTGCGACGACGTCCGGATCCGCGTGGCCCAGGATCGCCGGGCCCCACGCGCCGATGTAGTCGAGGTAGACGTTGCCGTCCGCGTCCCTGACCCGCGAGCCCGAGCCGCTGGTGAGGATGAGCGGCGGCCGGCCGACGGACTTGAACGCGCGGACCGGGCTGTTCACGCCGCCCGGGAACAGCTCCTC
>DAIERN010000190.1 GCA_027346765.1 Chloroflexota bacterium
GGGTCTGCTGCGCCAGGGCCTCGTCGAGCCGGCCGGCCAGGCGCAGCGAATGCGCCAGCAGCCAGCGCGCCACGTACACCTGGCGCGGGGTCGCGGCGGGCGCGCTGGCCGCCGGCAAGACGCGCGGCGTGGACCTGATCATCGAGCCGGATCGCCGCGCGGCCATCCGCCGCGCCTTCGAGATCGCGACGGCCAAGGACATCGTGCTGCTCGCCGGCAAGGGTCACGAGGCGACCATCGCGATGAGGGAGGGGCCGCTCCCCTGGGACGAGCCCGCCATCGCCGCACAGATCCTGCGCGACCTGGGCTACAGCCGCTCCTAGGGGATCGCCGGCACCGCGACTGATAGGAACGCGTCCGTGATCGCGTTCGCATCGATGGCGGTGTGATTGGTCATCACCACGACCGTCAGGTCGAGTGAGGGCAGGTACCACATGGCCGCGTTGAATGCGCGCAGTGTGCCCGTGTGGCCCTCCATGCTGATCCCGTCGAACTTGCGCATGCGGGTGCCCAGTCCGTAGTAGCCGCCTTCGTTGCCGGGTTCAAACACGAAGTCGGTCATCTGCGCCAGCGCGTCGGCGGAGACGACGCTGCCGCCGTAGAGCGCCCTGCCCCAATGGGCGATGTCCGGGGCGCTCGCGACAATGCCGCCGGCCGCCCAGATGACGGTCCCCTCAGACTGCGTTGGCCGGTAGCCGCTGCCGTCATCAATGGCGACCGTGCTGCCCTGGGATTCGCGGTAGCCGCGCGCGGTGTTGGCGGGCGGCGGTCCGTCGCCCTGGAAGTAGGTCGCGTCGAGTCCGAGCGGGGTCAAGAAGCGCTGGCGAATGACCTGGCCGAACGAGTTCCCTGTCTGGGCCTCGATGACCAGGCCGAGCAGGATGAACCCTGTGTTGCTGTAGTGGTAGCACTCGCCTGGATCGCAGTACGGCGGACCGGCAAGCTTGTCGAGGACATCCTGCGGCGTCCACGTCTTGTGCGGGTTGGTGAGCACCCGCGAGTAGTCGGGGCTCTCGTACAGGTTGAAGATGCCACTGGTGTGGCTGAGCAGCATGCGCAGCGTTATCTGGGCGGCCTTCGGGTAGTCGGGCAGCCAGTTCGCCAGTGGATCGTCGAGCGACAGCTTGCCCTCGTCGACCAGCTGCATGATCGCTGCGCTCACGAAGGTCTTGGTGATCGACCCGACCACGAAGGGGGTATCGGCGGTCGCGACTTCTCCCAGGTCGACGTCGGCCATACCGCTGGCGCTCGACCACATCGAATCGTCGGGAAAGATAATCGTCGCGCTCATGCCCGGGATGCCGAGGCTGGTCCGCCGTTGTTCGAGCATCTGGGCCAGCGGGCCGGCGAGCCGGTCGGCCAGCGTGCCCGAGCTTCCCGTCGGGACGGGTGACGGCGTGACCGTCGGCGGAGTTGATGGCTGAGTCTGGGAAGGCGTGGGCGTGTCGGTCGGGCCCAACGTCGGCGTGCCGGTCGGCTGTCCGCCGGGCGTTGACGTCGCTCCCGGCGGCACGCTCGTGGTTGGTACCGCCGGACCCGTGCACGCCGCGACGACCAATGCCAGCAGGACGGCCAGTGAGCGCGGCGTGGTGGTCAAGAAGGAGCGGCTCCAGGGTGCTGCGCGGGCGCGGACCATGGTTCGGCCGGGCCGGAGCGCAAGGTCAAAAGGTACACTGGCTGCTCGATGTCGATCGAGCCCCTGAGCCGCCCGCAGGAGCGCGCTGCAGGCGGGGGGCCGCGTCAGCGCATCACCGGCGCCCTTTCTATCGGGTTCAGCCGGCGCGCGCTCAACGCGTCCGAGCGCAAGCTCGAGGAAGAGCTCGCCGCCCACCATCCAAGCGCAGACCTGGCGCGCATCCGGGCCGCGTGGCAGTTCGCGATAGAGGCGCACGGCGCCCAGAAGCGCGCCAGCGGCGAGCCCTACGTCAGCCATCCGCTCGCCGTGGCGCGCACCCTGGCCGAGCTGGGACTGGACCCCGATGCGATCGTGGCGGCACTGCTCCACGACGTGCCGGAGGACACCGACTTCGGGCTGACTGACATCGAGGAGCGCTTTGGTGCGCACGTCGCGCTGCTCGTGGATGGCGTCACCAAGCTGGGCAAGTTCGGCTCGTCGCGCACAACCGAAGAGCAGCAGGCCGAGAACATTCGCAAGATGCTGCTGGCGATGGCGGAGGTCCGCGTCGTCCTCATCAAGCTCGCCGACCGGCTGCACAACATGCGCACCATTGCCGCCCTGTCGCCGGAGAAGCAAGTGCGCATCGCCCGCCAGACGCAGGAGATCTACGCGCCGCTGGCCGAGCGGCTGGGGATCTGGCAGATGAAGTGGGAGCTCGAGGACCTGTCGTTCAAGGTGCTCGAACCGGCCGAATACCGCCGCCTGGCCGAACAGCTTGAAACACGGCGCAAGGAGCGCGAGGCATACGTCAAGCGCGCCATCGTCGTGCTGCGCGACGCGCTCACCAAGGCCGGCCTGAAGGGCGAGCTGTCGGGGCGACCCAAGCACATCAGCAGCATCTGGAAAAAGATGCAGCGCAAGGCGGCGGATTTTTCCGATCTCTACGACATCCGCGCGCTGCGCGTGATGGTGGCCGACGTGGCGGCCTGCTACGCCGCGCTGGGCGTGGTGCACCAGTTGTGGACGCCGGTTCCCGGCGAGTTCGACGACTACGTCGCGCGGCCCAAGTCCAACGGCTACCGTTCGCTGCACACCGCGGTGGTCGGGCCGCAGGGCCGCGCGCTGGA
>DAIERN010000191.1 GCA_027346765.1 Chloroflexota bacterium
AGTCAAGCAACCCCGCGATCTCCTCGCACGTCTAGATGTGATCCGCGATGCCTGCCGCCATTGCCGGAGTGCGCGGGTAGGGGTTCGCCAGATCCTTCATCGTGCGAGCGAGACACTACCTAGAATCCGCGCCAGGAGGCCAGTGATGCGCACCTGGGTGCTCCACCTGTCCGCGCTGTTGCTGCCGCTTGCCTTCGTGGCCTGCAGCGGCCCAGCCAAATCGCCATCGCCGGCCGCGAGCGGGCTGTTCAGCCCGGGCGTGGTGCCCACGGCGGATCAGCTGTGCAAGCTGCTCACGGTCGAGGACTGGACCGCGGCGGGGCTGACCGGCGCGCGGGCCCCGAACATCGACGACGACGGTCCCGGCACAGGCTCTGCCTACTGCACGTACAGCAGCTCGTCCGGCGCGACCGGTGGGCTGGAGCTCGACGTTGTCGTGGGCCCAACCGTTGATGATGCCAAGACGACCTTCGCCACGATCGCCCAGTCGCTGCCGCCGTCCGATCCACCGTCACTGGCCGGAATCGATCAAGGTCTGATCAACACGAACATCGATCCGGGCTTTGGCGCGATCCTGGTCCGTGCCGGCAAGCTCGTGGTGACCATCACCCTGCCGACCTCGGCCAACGCCGGCAGTCAGCTCACCAGCCTGACGCAGACCGTGCTGGCCCGCGCGCTGTCGCTCGAATAGCAGATACTGCGGCCTTGACCTTCGAGCAGCTGCTGACCGCCGCCATTGGCGCCTTCTTTGGCGCCGCGGGCTGGCTGCTCGTGGGCCTGTTCATGCAGCGCCGCGTGGCCCAGCTGCAGGCGCGCAACGCCGCACGCGCGGTGTACTTCGAGCTGGCGATGAACGCGATTGACATCAAGGTCGCGGCCGACCACATGGTCTTTCAGCCGCTGCGCCGCCAATCGTTTGATCGGCTGCTGCCGGAGCTTGCCACCTGGCTGGCAGCAGAGGATCTCGAGGTGATCGTGCGCGCGTACATGAGCCAGTCGGGCTACGAGCAAGCGCAGCGCGACGAGAAGCTGCCCGTCCAGGTTCGCGCGGCTGTACTTCAGACAGTGCTCGGGCAGCACCGCACGGCCACGGATTCACTGAGCCAGAAGGCTTTCTCCGCGCAGGAGCGTTCGCGCCTGTCGACCTCGACTGAGGCGGTCGGGTCGGCCGGGACGGCCCAGTCGGTGGCATCTGGAGCAAGGCATGCCTGAGTCGAAGCAGGAGTTCTTCCGCCGTTACGTCGAAGCCATCGCGATGCGCGATTTCACGGCCCTGGAGCAGATGATTCATCCCGACTACGTGGGCGATTACCCGCAGTCAGGCGAGCGCTTCAAGGGCTTCGCCGCGCTCAAGTTCCAGCTGGAGCAATACCCGGGCGGGCTGCCGGCGTCGCGCTTCGACGAGGCGAAGACCAAGATCCTGGGCGAGGAGGAGCGCTGGGCCATCTCGCCCGGCTACACCGTCCTGCCGCTCGCCGGACCGGAACGCTTCACGACCGTCTCTCGTGCGCCGTACCCGGACGGCTCGCTCTGGTGGGTGGTGTCGATCATCACCTTGAAGGACGACAAAGTCTGGCATGCCGAGACCTATTTCGCGCCCGAATTCGAGCCGCCTGAGTGGCGCAAGGGAATCGTCGAAATCATGCCGCGCGACTAGACTCGGGTCAGGTGGTCAAGGAGCGCGGCAAGACCGTTCACGGCGAGCAGGCAAATGCCGGCCATCGCGTGCTCGCGCCCGATGACGCCGAGGTCGAGGCCTATCTCGAGGTAGCGCTCGACGCGCCCCCGCCGGAGAGGACCTCCGACGAGCCGGCCAAACCAGATTCGGTCATCGTGCTGGACTTCGGTGGCCAGACGGCGCAGCTGATTGCGCGCCGCGTGCGCGAGCTCAATGTCTACTCGGAGCTGCTTCCATTCGACACGCCCTGGTCGGAGATCCAGCGCCGCCAGCCGCGCGCCGTGATCCTGTCCGGCGGCCCAATGAGCGTCTACGAAGAGGGCTCGCCCCATCCTGACCCGCGGATCTGGACCGATCCGGGCATGCCCGTCCTGGGCATCTGCTACGGCGTGCAGCTGATGGCGTTCCACATGGGCGGCAAGGTGGAGCCGGCCGACAAGCGCGAGTACGGACCCGCCACGGTCTCGATCACCACCGAAGATGGGCTCTTCAGTGGCATCGCGCGCGAGCAACCGGTCTGGATGAGCCACGGCGACTCGATCCTCGAGCCGCCGACCGGGTTCCAGCCCATGGCCCGCTCGTCGAACACCGAATACGCCGGCTTGGCTGACCCAAGCCGACGCATGTACGGCATCCAGTTCCACCCGGAGGTGGTGCACACACCGGCCGGGCGCGACATCCTGCGCAACTTCGTCGTCGGCATCGCCGGGGCGCGGCCGTCATGGACGCCGGCGGCGTTCATCGAGACCAACATGCGCGACATCCGCGAGCGCATCGGCGACGGCAAGGTGATCTGCGCGCTCTCGGGCGGTGTGGATTCGGCCGTCGCCGCGACCTTGGTCCACCGGGCAGTCGGTGACCAGCTCACCTGCATCTATGTTGACCACGGGCTGATGCGCAAGCGCGAGAGCGAGCTGCTGCGCCCGGCCTCCGTCAAGGTCGGCGACGTCGTCGAGCTCGAGAGCATGCCGGGCAACCGGCTGACCGTGCTCGAGATCGAGGGCGACGTCGCCGTCGTCGGCCGCGGTCCGCTGAAGACCCGCGCGCCGCTGG
>DAIERN010000192.1 GCA_027346765.1 Chloroflexota bacterium
GCGCGTTGACGCTATGACGTCATAACGCTAAAGTGCTGGGATGGCGAAGAGAGCGACGGTCTATTTCGAAGAGGACATTCACAAGGCGCTGCGCCTGAGGGCTGCAGAGACAGACACGAACGTGTCCGACTACGTCAACGATGCCGTCAAGCGGGCACTGGCTGAAGATGCCGAGGACTTGCAGGCATTTCGTGACAGGGCCGATGAGCCGACGATCCCGTTCGAAGAGGTCATCGCCGACCTGAAGCGACGTGGCAAGTTATAGGCTCGGGTTCAAGCGAAGCGCCGTAAAAGAGCTCGAAGGCCTGGCATCCAAGGACCGTAAGCGGGTAGCCCAGCGCATCCTGGCACTCGCCGATAATCCGCGGCCGTACGGCTCGGAGAAGATCAGCGGCGAGGAGAAGTACCGGCTCCGCCAGGGCGACTTCCGGATCGTCTACGGCATCGATGACAAGCAGTCGGTCGTCACCGTTATCAAGATCGGCCATCGCCGCGACGTCTACCGGTGATCTCGCTCGCTGACATCGCCCGGTTGCGGCTGCGGATCCAGCGCCTGCGGCTGGCGGGGCACAAGTTCGCGTCGCCAGAAGAGGTGGTCGGCTGGTTGGGGGTGGTCCAGTCGCAGGAGTACGGGCTGGCGAAGTGGTCGGTGGGGATGCGGCTGGCGGGGCCCAAGTCGGCCGAGTCGGCGGTGGAGGCCGCCCTGGCTTCCGGCGCCATCCTGCGCACGCACATCCTGCGGCCCACGTGGCACTACGTCCTGCCGCGCGACATTCACTGGATGATGCAGTTGACGGCGCCGCGCTGGGCGCAGGTCTTGATGCGGCGCAACACGCAGCTGGGCCTGTCGCCGCGAGACGTGGAGCGGGCGCTCGACTTGCTTCGGGAGGCGCTCGCGGGTGGCGCGCAACTCTCCCGACGTGAGCTGGGCGCCGCGATCGAGCGCGGCGGCATCAGTGTTGAGGGCCAGCGCCTGGCGTTCATCGTCATGGCCGCGGAGACGTCGCTCGTCGTCGCGAGTGGCGGGGCGCAGACGTACCGGCCGCTGCCGCCCGACGCCGCTCCCTTTGATCGCGATCGCGCCCTGGCTGAGCTGACGCTGCGCTATTTCACGTCGCATGGCCCGGCCACGGCGCGCGACTTCACCTGGTGGTCGTCGCTCACCGTCGCTGACGCGCGGCGCGGACTCGCCGCGAACCCCTCCCTGGTGAAGCTCACCGTTGACGGCACCGACTACCACTGGGCCGGTGATTCGACCGGCGGTCCGGACGACCCCAGCCCCACCGCGCACCTCCTGCAGGGCTTCGACGAGTACATCGTCGGCTACGCCTCGCCGCGGGCCCCGATCAACCTGGCCGGCCACGGCCCGCACACGGCACTCAACACGCCGTCGTGGCTGAACGCGTTCGTGATCGACGGCCAGCTCGCTGGCTGGTGGCGCCGCGCCAAGGGCGGTGTCGAAACGAAGCCTCTGCGAGCGCTCAGCCGGCCAGAGCAGCACGCCCTCGACGCGGCGGTCGGTCGGTACTCCGCCTTCGTCGAGTAACCTCGTGCGCATGGCTGACCACGACGACAACAGGATCCATACGCTGCGCGCGATCGCTGCAGGTTTCGATTCGCACGACCTCGATCGGATCATGGCCCACTTCACCGACGACTGCGTCTTCGAGTCGCCGCGCGGCCCGGAGGCTTTCGGGCGCCGCGTCGAAGGGATCGAAGCGGTTCGCGCCGCGTTCGCCGACCGCTTCGCGGGCATCCCCGACGTGCGCTACACCGATGACAGCCACTTTGTCGCGGGAGATCGGGGCGTGTCCGAGTGGCTGCTGAGCGGCACGGCCGTCGATGGGACGCGCATCGAAGTGCGCGGCTGCGACATCTGGACTTTCCGCGGCGACAAGGTCGCGGTCAAGAACTCGTTCTGGAAGATCCGCGCCTAGTTCCAGCTAAGGCGTTGACCAGATGCCCAGGCCGGCCGCACGGGCGTTGCTCTCGGCCTGTTGGAGAGCGTCCTGCCAGTACATGTCCGGCGGGTAGCGCTTGACGTCGGCCATGCCCTCTTGGGCCAGCTCGAGATTGACCATCTTCCACCACGGAAGGGTGTCGGTCGAATACAGCCAGACGTAGCGCAGCAGCCGGCCGAATTGGTCGGTGTCGGAGGTGTCCTTCTCGAGGATGACCCGCTCGCCTTCGACCAGGTCTGCGTTGGCCTGGGTCGCCTCAGGGCCGAGCGGCTCCCCGGGGTTGGTGTCGTGGGCGATCTCCGGCGCGTCGATGCCGATGTAGCGGACGCGGAACTCCTGGCCGCCGATCTGGACGTGGATCGTGTCGCCGTCGACGATGTCAGTGACAGTCGCCTCCTGGGTCGCGCCGTGCGGCTGGAATGGCGGTGGTGTCGGGTCGAACGGCGGCGCGAATGTGAGGGTGGGCGTGGGCGCGGTGGTGGGTGTCGGGGTGGGCACAACGATGGCTTGGCAGGCAACGAGCAGCGCGGCCCCAATTGCTCCGACTAGCCCTGCTGCCCTCATTGCCCAGGAGGCTATCCTGCGGTCGCGAACACCAGCGCACCTTTTAGCCCGCGCAACAGGGAGAGGGGAGCGCCTGAGCGGGTTCAGCGGCAGCTGTGACGACATCATTGCGAACGATTTCTCGAACGGCTTTCAGGTCATGACGATC
>DAIERN010000193.1 GCA_027346765.1 Chloroflexota bacterium
CCAACCCGGCCACGTACACCGGCATCCTCGACCCCATCCGCAAGGCGTTCGCGACCGCGAACAAGGTGAACGCGTCGCTGTTCAGCGCCAACTCGGAGGGCGCGTGCCCGGCGTGCAACGGCCTGGGCATGATCTACACGGACCTCGCGTTCATGCGCGACGTCGCGAGCGTCTGCGAGGTCTGCGAGGGGCGCCGCTTCACGGACGAGGTCCTGGGCCACCGGCTGCGGGGCCGCAACATCGTCGAGGTGCTGGCGATGCCGGTCGAGGTGGCGCGCGATTTCTTCACAGAGAAGCCGGTCAAGCAGATGCTCGACCGCTTGGCCGACGTTGGCCTGGGCTACATCGCACTGGGCCAGGAGCTGGACACTCTGTCCGGCGGCGAGCGCCAGCGACTGAAGCTGGCCATCGAGATGGCAACGGACACGCCGGTCTACGTGCTCGACGAGCCGACCAGCGGCCTCCACCTGCAGGACGTCGAGAACCTGATCGCGCTGCTCGATCGCCTGGTAGACGGCGGCAAGACCGTGATCGTGATCGAGCACAACCTCGACGTCGTCGCGCGTGCCGACTGGGTGATCGACATGGGGCCGGGCGCCGGCCACGACGGCGGCAAGGTCGTCTTCGAAGGCACGCCGCTTGCCCTGACCAAGGCGAAGGGCTCACTCACCGGCGAATACCTGCGCCGACGGCAGGAGAGGGCGGCGCCAACTCCGCGCTGAATCGAAAGGCGCCGGCCAAATCTGGCCGGCGCCTCTGCCTTACGCGGTACCCCCCGTTCAGATGCTGTTACCGACGCTCGACAGAATGCTGTTGATCTGGCCGCCGAGGAACGTGACTGCCGCGATCGCCAGGACGGCGATGAGCGCCAGAATCAGCGCGTACTCGGCCAGGCCCTGGCCACGCTCGTCACGGTCGAGCAGGTTGAGGAAATAGGCGAGCATTGGTCTCCTTTCGCGTGGACTGCCCCTCCCCCTGATGAGCCTCACGCTAAGTACCCGCCGACCCAACTTGATATGGCACTACAGTCCCGTACGCTGCAGCAACCGGTATCAGGCGCTGCGCGCGTCGCGCTCCATGACCAACACCGCGATGCTGGGCTCGAGCAGCCCGAGATCAGCCAGCAGGGCCCGCGTCTCGACGTCGCCGAGTGGCAGGAGCGCGGCGGTCAACGCCTGACGCGCAGTCCGGCCGACTCCCGGCCCGGCACCGACACCAGCGACATCGGCAACCCAGCCAAGCGACAACCGACGTAGCGTCACGCTCAGCTCCGGGCGGCTACCGGCCCGGAGGCTGAACTCGATCGTCGACTCGCCACGCTCCATGCCCAGCAGACTGAAGCCGGCGTGTGACAGCTTGTGTGTCACGCCGTTCGCTAGCCGGCGCCGAACATGTCCCAGCAGCGCTCGAGGCCGGCAACCTCGATGCGCGGCCGGGGGCGCGAGCGCCATTGGTCGACGTGCATCCGCCAGCGCACCAGCTCGCGCGCCTCGCCGCGCGGCGCCAGGATCTCCATGCCGTCCTCGAAGTAACCCACGGCGCGCGACACCGCCGCGGATGCCGGGTTGTCGCGGAACGAGCCCGACTTGGCCCACACGGCGCCCAGGTGATCGAACGCGAATCCAAGCACGGCCTGGCGCATCTCCTTGCCCACGCCCCGCCCCTGGAACTCGCGCGCCAGCCACGAGCCGGTCGACACCTCTCGTCGAACGGCGAAGTTCTCGGCGTCGATGCCCTGCGTGCCGAGCAGCTGCCCTTCGGACCACACCCCCAGGTCAAGCGACCACTTGCCGGGCGACCACGAGGCGCGCGTACTCCAGTGGTACTGCATGAACGAGCGCTCGAATTGAGGGCTGGGCTGATCAGTCCAGGCGAAGCCAAAGGGCATGTCGTTGGGATCATGGATGCCGCGCCGGGCGATATCGAGCAGCTGATACAGCTCGTCCTCAGTCGGCAGGCGCAGCTCGAGGCGCTCGGTCCAGATGCGCAGGTCGTACAGGCCCCACGGGTTCTCGTCCATGAATGCTTTCCTCCGCTGCGGCCTACGGCCGAGCTGCGCGCTGATCGGACGATCCGCAGCGTCCCGCTGCGTTCACCCGCGCTTGCGAGTTTAGTCACCAAGCCGACAGCCCCAGACGCGTCCCGTCTATAGAGTCGGGCGTGTGAGCTTTCTGAGTCGCCTGAAGGGCGCGCGCATCCTCCAGCCGCTGCGCCAGCGCGATTTCGCACTGCTCACCAGCGGCAGCGCTATCTCGCTCATCGGCGACGGCTTCTTCCATGTCGCGCTGGCGTGGCAGGTCTACCAGATCAGCAACGTGCCAACGGCATTGGCCGTGGTCGGCGTCGCGGCGACCCTGCCGCTGGTGGTCTTCCTGCTCATCGGTGGAGTTTTCTCCGACCGGTACGACCGGCGCCGGCTGATGATCGGGGCCGACGTGGCGCGCGGGCTGGCCATCGGGGTGATGGGGGCACTGTCGATGGCCAACGTGCTCGAGCTGTGGCACGTGGCCGTGCTGATGGCTTTCGTGGGCATTGGCGACGCGTTCTTCAACCCGGCTTCGACCGCGATCGTGCCCGACCTGCTGCCCGAGAGCCTGCTGAACCGCGGCAAGCGCGGTTTCACCCCGCCCCTCGACGTCTGGCTTTCCGGACCGCTGCGGGCGGTCAAGGA
>DAIERN010000194.1 GCA_027346765.1 Chloroflexota bacterium
GCAGCGAATTCCAGTCGTACCACTGGTACCAGCGATCGTCGCGCGCCACCGGCGCGTACGGCTTGGTCCACGACAGCAGCCGCTGGAAAAACGGGAACCGGCGGAACATGCCGCCGGGCGTCGGGTCGGCCGAGATCAACGCGTGCTGGATGCCCAGGCGCTTGAGGAAGTAGCTGGTCTGTAGGCCGCCCGGCCCGCTGCCGACTACGACTACCGGGTAGTCGCCCGGGGGGAACGGGCGGTCGGTCAACTCCGCCATCGGCTGGCGTTGCGCAGGCGTAGCGCGATGGCCTTGAGCATTCGATACATCACCTGTGGGTGGTCGCGCAGGAAGCCCTCCAGCTCGGGCCCGCCCAGGTGCAGGACGTGCAGCTGGCGGGTGGTGACGATGTCGGCCACCGGTGGCTCGCCCAGCAGGATCGACATCTCGCCGAAAAAGTCGCCCTTGGCCAGTCGGGCCCGTTCCTCGCCGTCGATCTTGACCGCGACCTCGCCATCGAGGATCACGTAGAAACCGGTGCCGGTGAAGCCCTGGCGCAGAACGCGCTGACCCACCGGGAACGATTCCTCGGTCATCTTGTGTGCAACCTGCTCAAGCTGCGGCCGCGACAGGTCGGCGAAAAGTGTCAGGCTCGACAGCATGTCGACCAATTCCTGCGCAGTCAAAGACATGGCGAGCTGCTTCCTTTCCTCGCGCCCTTAGTGACCGAGTTGCTCGCCGGCCGAACGCACCCGCGCAACCAGGCCCTTGATCAGGTTGAGCGCCAGCTGCGAGTCGCTCTCCAGCAGCGCGAGCAGGTCCCACGACGCGAGCGCCAGCACTTCAGTTGGCTCGGCCGCCTCGACACTTGCGTTGCGCGGCTTCTGGTCGATCACCGACAGCTCGCCGAAGAACTCGCCCTTGCCCAGGCGGACCAACTCATCGGACCCGCGCATGACCTTGACCGAGCCGCTCAGGATCACGTACAGGCCGGTGCCGACCTGGCCCTGGCGAACGATGAACTGGCCGGTCGCGAACTCCTGCTCGCCGGTGACGGCGGCCAGGCGGGCCATCGATTCAGCGCTGATGCCCGCGAATAGGGGCACGGCTGCGAGCGCGTCGGCCTTGTCCTGCGTGCTGAGTGCCATCTGCCGCACGATATCAGTCGCCGGAATGACCGCCAGAGCGGATCGAGAAGCCACTCAAACCGCCCCGTGGCGGCAGGCGGTCGGCATCGACGCGTTCCACGTGCGCCCCAGGTGGACCGTCGTGGAGCAGCGCAAGCAGCTCGTCGAGCGCGTGCGCGCTGCCCTCCGCCACTACGCGCACCGTTCCGTCGTGCTCGTTGGCGGTCCAGCCGGTGAGGCCCAGCTGGGTGGCGCGCCTGACCACGAACCAGCGAAAGCCGACGCCCTGGACGTAGCCCCGGACGGTCGCTTCCAGCCTTTGTGTTTCGGGCCGCTCCGTCATGCCGTGCGGCGGGTGGTGGGCCAGGCCAAGAGCAGAGCGTCTATCGCCAGCTCGGGGTTGGCGTAGGCGTCGAGGGTGCGGCTGACCGCCTCGAGCCGATCGAGGAAATGCGCGGCCTGCCCCGGATCGACGGCGGCGCCGGCGGCGGCCAGCTCATCGAGCAGCTCGTGCTCGCGCAGCTCCCGGGCGCCGCCGCGCGTCGCCACCGCGAGGTCGCGCGCGACATCGCGCCACACCGCGAGCAGCTGCGCCGCGGCCGCACGCCGCTCGGCCGGACTGACCTTGGCCGCGCCCGCACGGGTGGCGCGGCGCGGCTTGTCCTCTTCATCGAGGCGGCCGGCGGTCACGCGCTGGAGCTCCGCGGCGTCGGTCAGGAGCTGGGCCGGCGCCGTCAGTCGCCGTCGTCGGTCGGCGCCCAGCAAGTCAAGCAGCTCGCCCGCGAGGCGCGACTGGACGACCGACGCTTCTGGTTGCCCGGCCAGGGCCAGCGCAACGCCCGGCCGGCCACCCGCCAGGCGGGCGAGCGAAGCCGCGCGTGAGGCATCAGCAAGCCCGTGCTCGCTCAGCAGCTGCGCGATTGGCGCGCCGCCGACAGGACCCAGTCGTGCCCGCGCACACCGGCTGACGACAGTCGGCAGCAAGGCCGCCGAGTCGTCCGCACACAGGATCAGCACGACCTTCGCCGGCGGCTCCTCGAGCGTCTTGAGCAGCGCGTTCTGCGCGTCGACGTTCATGCGCTGCGCGCTCTCGACGATCGCAATACGGAAGCGACCTTCGAGCGGCAGCAGCGACAGATCGGACGCGAGACCCTGGATCTGGGCGACCCGAATCTGCTGCCCGGCGCCCTCCGGCGCGAGCCGGTGCAGGTCCGGGTGATTGCCGTGTTCGACCTTGTGGCACGCGGCGCACGCGCGGCACGGCCGCGCCGCCGGATCAGCCGCCAGGCACAGCAGCCCGGCGGCGAGATCGAACGCGAGCGTCGTCTTGCCAACGCCAGTCGGCCCGACGAGCAGTAGCGCGTGCGGCGGCCGCTCGGATTCGACCGCGCGGCGGACCAGCTCCGCGGCTGATGGTTGGCCGCGCGTCAGGTAAACGCCCACGCGGCCCGGTTCAGCCCTCGGTGGCTTCAGGCGCGGTCGTCGCGGCCTGTTCGGCCGGTTCCGCGGCGGCCGTCTTGCGACGCGTGGCCGGCTTCTTGGGCG
>DAIERN010000195.1 GCA_027346765.1 Chloroflexota bacterium
GATGTCGCGCCGCTTGCCCTCGCGTTGGGCCATGACCTTGCCGGCGACCTTCATGCCATCGGATTTGGGCACCGCCGTCGGGTCGCGCTCCGGTCCGCCGGCTGCCGCGGCAGCTTCCCGGGTTGCGCGGCGCAATGCCATTCGCTCACTGATCGTCTTCTCGTAGCCATGGTCTGACGGCTCGTAGTAGCGCCGCCCGACGAGCTCGTCGGGCAGGTACTGCTGCTCGACGTCGGCGCCCATGTAGTTGTGCGGATAGACGTAGCCCATGCCGTGGCCGTGGTCGCGCTGCTCGCGCCAGGTCGCGCTCCGGAGGTGTGAAGGCACCGGCAGCGAGCCGCGCGCCAGCACGTCGTCCATCGCCGCCCAGTAGGCGGTTCCGGCACGGTTCGACTTGGGCGCGGCCGCGATGTACGCGGTCGCCTGGGCGAGCGCGTACTGCGCCTCCGGTAGGCCCACCCAGTCGACCGCGAACGCGGCCGATGTCGCTACCTGCAGCGCATGCGGATCGGCGTTGCCCACGTCCTCGGACGCCGAGATGATCAGACGGCGCGCGATGAAGCGCGGGTCCTCGCCCGCCGCGACCATCGTCGCCAGCCAGTACAACGCCGCATCCGGATCGTTGCCGCGCAGGCTCTTGATGAATGCCGAAACCGTGTCGTAGTGGCCATCACCCGCGCGGTCGTAGCTCAGGATGCGCTGCTGGGCGGCGGTTTCGATGTCGGCCAGCGCGGGTGTGTCGGTCATCACCGCGGCTGATTCGAGGATGTTGAGCGCGGTCCGGGCGTCGCCACCGCTGATGTCGACCAGGTGCTCCCGCGCGTCCGTCGCGAGGGTCACTGCGCCGGCCAGGCCGCGCGGATCGGCCAGCGCCCGTTCGACAACGACGCGCAGCTGGTCATTGCTAAGTGGCTCCAGGCGGAAGACGCGCAGCCGCGACAGCAGCGCCGAGTTGACCTCGAAATAGGGGTTCTCCGTCGTCGCGCCGATCAGCGTGATCGTGCCGTCCTCGACCTGCGGCAGGAGCGCGTCCTGCTGCGACTTGTTGAAGCGGTGGATCTCATCAATGAACAGCACGGTCGAGCGGCCACCGGACGCGATCCATTCGCGCGCGGTGGCAATCGCGGCGCGGACGTCGGCCACGCCACTCATGACTGCGGACAGCGTCGCAAAGGGCGCATCGACGGACTCGGCCAGCAGCCGCGCGAGAGTGGTCTTGCCGCTGCCCGGCGGGCCCCACAGCACCATCGAGGCGAGATGGCCGCGCTGGATCATGCGCCGCAGCGCACCCACGTCGCCGATCAGGTGCTCCTGACCCACGAACTCATCGAGCGTCTGTGGCCGCATTCGCGCGGCGAGCGGCGAATGGGCGGCCGCACCCGACAGGTCGAGCGCCTGCTGCTGCTTGGGGCTGGCGGCCGTGCGCCGGGCTGGCATGGTCAGATGATTGCACGGCTAACATGCGGCCATGAGCGCGACCAACCTACGCATCCCCGGTCCCACTCCCCTGCCCGACCAAGTGCGCGAGGCCAGCTCGCGCCAGATGGTCAACCACCGCGGACCCGAGTTCAAAGAGCTCATCACCCGCGTCACCGGCCGTCTCCAGACGGCGTTTAGGACGCGCAATGACCTGCTCATCCTGACCTGCTCGGGTACCGGCGCGCTCGAAGCGACTGTCGTCAATTTCCTGTCGCCGGGCGATCCGGTCCTGGCCGTGAGCATCGGCTCGTTCGGCAACCGCTTCGCCAAGATCGCCGCGACCTACGGCGCTGACGTCACCAAGCTGGATGCCGAGTGGGGCCATGCAGCCGACCCGGCCCAGGTTGCCGCCACGCTGCGCCAGATGGCGGTCAACGGCAAGCCTGCCAAGGCCGTTCTGCTGACCCATAACGAGACCTCGACCGGCGTCGAGAACCCCTTGCGCGACCTCGCGGCGGCGGTCCATGAAGCCGCGCCTGACGCGCTGCTCCTGATCGACGCCATCAGCGGCCTGGGTGCGGTGCCCTTCGAGACAGACGGCTGGGGCCTCGACGTCGTCGCGACGGGCTCCCAGAAGTCGTGGATGGCGCAGCCCGGCGTGGCCATGATCAGCGTCTCGGAACGCGCGTGGAAGCGCAATGCGACCGCGACGATGGCGCGCTTCTATTTCGACCTCGCCAAGGCGCGCAAGTCGTTCGCCACTGGTGAGACGCCGTGGACGCCGGCAGTCGGTGTTCTCTTTGGGCTGGATGTCGCGCTCGTGATGCTCGAGGGTGAGACCTACCCCGCGGTCTTCGCGCGCCACGCGGCGTGCGCCGCCGCCGCCCGCGCCGGCCTGACCGAGCTGGGCCTGGCGCTCTTCGCCGATCCGGCGCATGCCTCGCAGACGGTCACCGCCGCGTACGTGCCCGCGGGCCTCGAGTGGGCGGCGCTCAACAAGGCGATGAAGGCGCGCGGCCTGGTGTTGGCGGGCGGCCAGGACGACCTGGCAGGCAAGATCATGCGCATCGGCCACCTGGGGAATGTGTCGGTCGATGACGTGGTCGCCGCGATCGGCATCATCGGCGCGGCCATGGCCGAGCTTGGCTTCAGCACCGACCCGGGCCGGGCAGCTGATGCCGCACGATCGGCAGCCACGGCGGCCACCGCAGCCGGCGGTGAG
>DAIERN010000196.1 GCA_027346765.1 Chloroflexota bacterium
GATGGCGAGCACGGTCGCGGGATACACCCACGCTGCAGCGCTGCGCGCATCTGGCACCCAGCGCGGATAGATGAACGCGAGCGCCGAGGGCCACGCGAACGTCGCGAGGTAGTGCCAGATTGCGCGGCCGGCGAGCAGGACGCACCGGCGCGGATCTGGACGATGCCCGGCTACGAGCTGCTCGATACGGAAGGTGTGCCCGGCGCCGGCGGCCAGCGGCTCGACCATGCGCGCAACATCCGGATCATCGAGGAGAAGCTGTCGAGCTTCCAGATCCCGGCCGCGGTGGTCGCGACCAACTCCGGCCCGGTGGTGACCCAATACGAGGTCAAGCCTGAGGCGAACGTGAAGCTGTCGCGCATCGAGGCCCTCGCCGACGACCTGGCGATGGCGCTCGCGGCGCGCTCCATCCGGATCGAGGCGCCCATCCCGGGGCGCGACGTGGTCGGCATCGAGATTCCCAACCACAACAGCGAGATCGTCGGCTTCAAGCGTCTGCTCGAGGACGCAGGGATGTCGGAGGCGACCAGCAAGCTGACATTCGCCCTTGGCCGCGACGTGTCGGGCAAGGCGTACGCGGTCGATCTCGCGCGCATGCCCCATCTGCTGATTGCCGGCGCCACCGGCTCGGGCAAGAGCGTCTGCGTCAACGCGCTCATCGGCAGCCTGCTGATGCGCGCCTCGCCCGACGAAGTGCGGCTCATCCTGGTCGATCTCAAGCGCGTCGAGCTCGCCGCCTATCGCGATGTTCCGCACCTCGAGACGCCGGTCATCGTCGAGTCACACGAGGCGCGCGCGGTGCTGACCAATCTCGTGCACGAGATGGAGCATCGCTACGAATTACTGGCCGAGGCGATGGAGCGCAACCTGGCGGCGTTCAACGCCAGCGCCCGCCGGATCGGCAAGCCCATGCCGTACATGGTGGTGGTGATCGACGAGCTGGCCGACCTCATCCTGCGCGAGGGTCGCAAGGTGGAGGACCCCATCGTCAAGATCGCCCAGAAGGCGCGCGCGGTTGGCATCCACCTGGTTCTCGCCACGCAGCGGCCCAGCGTCAACGTCGTCACCGGCTTGATCAAGGCCAATGTCCCGTCGCGCATCGCCTTTGCCATGGCGTCGAACGTCGACTCGCGCACGGTTCTCGATGCGCCCGGCGCCGAAGACCTGATCGGGCGCGGCGACATGCTCTACCAGCCGGCCGACCTGCCGCGACCGGTGCGCCTCCAGGGCGTGTTTGTCAGCGATCCCGAGATCCGCGCAGTCACCGACTTCTGGCGGGCTCAGGCGGAGCCGACCTACAACCGCGACCTGCTCGCCGGCGCGGACGAAGCCGATGGCGGCGAGAACGGCCAATTCGGCTGGCTGGGCAAGGGCACCGATGACGAGCTGGTCCCGCGGGCCGCCGAATTGGTTATGCAGACCGGCCGGGCGAGCACCTCGATGCTCCAGACCAAGCTCAAGGTGGGCTTCAACCGCGCCACCCGGATCATCGACGAGCTCGAGAAGCACGGCATCATCGGCCCGCTCGACACGCGCAACCCGGGTGCGCCACGCACCGTGTATGGACCCGAGAACTGGATCCGCAACACTGCCGAGGCTGACGCCGAGCTCGACTAGGGGTTGTTAGACCCGCTTAGCGGGGCTGAACCTCTAGACTCAGCCACGCCGATGAGTCTCCGTCAACAACAGCGTCTTGGACTTCGCCGCCTTGGCCGTGATCGCCTGCCCGTCGACGCCACACCTGCCCCGCCCGTGGGCGAAACGCTCCAGGCGGCGCGCGAGCGCAAGGGCGTGGATCTGTACCGCGCCGAGCGCGACACCAAGATCAGGCTGCGCTACCTCTCCGCTCTCGAGGATGGCGATTACGCCGAGCTGCCGGCGCCCGTGTACACCAAGGGCTTCCTGCGCAACTACGCGATCTACCTGGGCCTGGAGCCCGACGACATCCTGGAGCGCTGGCGCGACGAGATGGAGCAGCAGCGCACGGCCACGCGCGTTGCCGTGATCCCGCCGCCCATGCCCATCGCCGAGCCCGGCGGCCGCCGCCTGCACATCACGCCCAGCATGATCGTGGCCGGGTTGGTCGGCCTGGTCGTCATCGCCTTCGTGGGCTACATCGGCATCCAGCTCATGCGCTTTGCCCAGGTGACGCCACTGGCGGTGACCAATCCACCTGACGTGTTCTTCCAGATCGAGGCGTCGCAGATCACGCTCGCGGGCACGAGCAGCCCCGGTGCGCGCATCCACATCACCGGACCGGCCGACCAGAGCTACGACGTCACAGCCAGCGAGAGCGGCGGCTGGACGCGCGACGTCAACCTGGCCAACGGCGAAAACAACTTCACGATCATCGCGACTGACCGTGACACGGGGCGCGACTCGACACCGGTCAAGGTGACCATCAACGTGCCCTTGCCATCGCCGCCCGTCCCCGCCGTGTCGAACAGCGGGATGCTGCCGCCGGATCGCGGCTCGACCTTCGTCGCGTGGGCGCGCATGGCTCGCGCGCTGCCGGTG
>DAIERN010000197.1 GCA_027346765.1 Chloroflexota bacterium
TCTGCGCCGGTGCTCGAACCGGGCGGGCTGTCTGCGCCGGTGCTCGAACCGCGCGCCCGCGGCCGATCGCTCCGCGGGCTGCCGCCAGCCGAACTGCCGCCACCAGCCAAACTGCCGCCACCAGCCGAACTGCCGGCGCCCGCGAAGTCGCGATGGTAGGCCGAGGCGGTCGGCTCGGACTGGCCCTGGTACTTCGACCCCAGGCCCTGCGAGCCGTAGGGTCGGTCAACGGGGCTCGACATCTCCAGGAAGCTGACCTGCCCGATCTTCATGCCGAAATACAGCGCGATCGGCAGGTTGGCGACGTTCGACAGCTCGAGCGTGACGTGACCGGAGAAGCCCGGGTCGATGAAGCCGGCGGTCGAATGGATCAGCAGCCAATTCAATGCCTGGTTGAGCGTGCTATTGGGGCTGATCTCCGCCTCAACCAGGCGCTGCCACATGGTCCGCGGCACTGGTCCAAAGGCGGCGCCGGCGTCGGTCGTGAAGGTCCCTGCCTGGACAAGGGCGATGCGCGTGCCGCCACCCAGCTCGGCGCGCCAGTCGACGCTGTCGTTCAGCGTTTGGGGCCGCCCTTCTTGACCTTCATCCGGTCGGCGTCGTAGTCCTTGTAGAACTGGCTCGCGGTCGGAGTGGATTGGCCCTGGTATTTCGAGCCAAGCTCGCGCGAGCCGTACGGCCGCTCGACCGGGCTAGACATGTTGAAAAACGAGACCTGGCCAATCTTCATGCCCCGGTACAGCGTGATCGGCAGGTTGGCCACGTTTGAGAGCTCCAGGGTCAGATTGCCCTTCCAGCCCGGGTCGACGTAACCCGCGGTGGAGTGGATCAACAGGCCGAGTCGGCCAAGGCTGGACTTGCCGTCCAGTCGGGCGACCATGTCGTCCGGAAGCTCGAGCCACTCAAGCGTTTGCCCGAGCACGAATTCGCCCGGGTGGAGGATGAAGGGCTCGTCGTCCTTGATCGCCACCAGCTCGGTCAGGTCGGGCTGGGGGGCGCGGACGTCGATGAACGGGTAGCGGTTGTTGCGGAAAACGCGGAACTCGGCATCGAGGTGCAGGTCGACCGATGACGGCTGGAGGCAGCTCTTGTCGTACGGATCGATGCGGATGCGGCCGGCCTGCATGGCGGCGCGAATGTCGCGATCGGACAGCACTGACACGGGCGGATTATCAGCGACGGCGGCGCGTCGTTGCTCGCCGCTGAGACGGGCTACGATCGCTGCGCCATGACAGCCATGCCGACCAAACCGCAGATCGCGTTGCGCGGCGCTGCGCTGGCGCTTGCCGTTGCGGCGGTCATCGCCGTGACGGTGTTCGGCGCGGCCTCACTGATGGGCGCGGCGCTGGGCGACGGCGTCAAGGCCGCGGCGGTGATCGGGCTGGGCTATTTTCTGCTCAACGTCACGGTGCTGGCCGTGGGCCTGGCGCTGGGGCCGTCACGTAGCTGGGCCGTGGGCGCGGCGCTGGCGACGCCGGTCATCGTGGCCGCCATCGGCTTCGGCTACACGATCTTCCTGAGCTACCCGCTCTAGCGCGGTCTTACCCGCTCTAGCGCTTGGGGAACCGCTTGCCGGTGCTGCCGCCCGCGTTGCGCGCGGCCTCCGGCTCAACCTCGCGCTCGGCCAGGAGTGAGTCGACCTCCTTGCGCAGGTCCTCCAACCCCTCGTAGCTCTCGTACACGCTGGCGAAGCGGATGTAGGCGATCTGGTCAATCTCGCGCAGCTTGGCCATCGCCATCTCCCCGATGAGCCGCGACGGAACCTCCGACGAGCCGCGCGATCGCAGGGCAGTCTCGATCTCTTCAGCCGCTTTCTGCGCGGCGTCCTCTGCCACGGGCCGGCGGGTCAACGCCTTGGCGAGGCCGGAGGCGAGCTTGTCGCGGTCGAACTCCTGGCGGCCGCCATCGCTCTTGATGACCGTGAGCCGCGCCGACTCGATCCGCTCGTAAGTCGTAAATCGCGTGGCACATAGGTTGCACTCGCGCCTGCGGCGAATGGCGGCGTCGTCGATTTCGCGCGAGTCGACCACGCGGGTGTCTCGCTCCCCGCAGTTAGGACAGCGCACAGATGGCATTACCTCGCTGGTAGCCACTACCAGTAGTGGCTTGCCAACAGGTTACCACTAGATAGCGCCCCTAAACGGGCTTTTCGCGCACCAAAATGATCGGCGTCAGCTCCTCGTCCTGACCCATCGGGTTGTCGAGCAGGATCAGCCGCGCCACGCGCGCGTCGACCGGCATGCCGCGGCTCATCGAGATGATCTTCACGTCGATGTTGTTGCCGTCGATGATCGTGCCCGGGATGTGCTGCTGATCCTCGATCCGTTGCACGACGCCTTGCGGGTCCTTGGGTGGCAGGATCGCATACTCGGTGTAGGGATACATCGCGCGCGGATTGAAGCCGTCGATCTCGCTCACCCGGCCGGCGATCCGCCAGAAGATGCCATGGATGCCGACCAGCCGGGTGAGGCCACCGAACACCAGTGCCGCCAGCATGC
>DAIERN010000198.1 GCA_027346765.1 Chloroflexota bacterium
GATCTCGTTGCGGAAGCTCTTGCCGATCTGCGCGATGCCGAAGGGGATCCTCACCCGGGTGCTGTCGAGCACGTTCTTGAAGTTGACGAAGATCCCCTGGGCGGTCTCGGGCCGCAGGTAGATCTGGGCGGCCTCCTCCTCGACCGGGCCCATGTACGTCTTGAACATGAGGTTGAAGCGCCGCGGCGGGCCCAGTGGCGAGCCGTCCTGGGGGCACTTGAGGCCCAGCTCCGCCACGATGCCCGGGTCGCGCTTCTGCGTTTCGGTCAGCGACTCTGTGCCGGGCAGCTCATCGAGCCGGAACCGGTGGCTGTTGGCGACGCATTCCACGAGTGGATCGCTGAACTCGGCGACGTGGCCGGAGGTCATCCACACCTGCGGATGCATCAGGATGCCCGCATCCAGGCCGACGATGTCGTCGCGCTCCTGGACCATCGCACGCCACCAGGCGCGCTTGACGTTGTTCTTGAGCTCCACGCCCAGGGGGCCGTAGTCCCACACGGCATTGATGCCGCCATAGATCTCGGACGAGGGAAAGACGAAGCCGCGCCGCTTGGCGAGCGACACGATCGTGTCGAGGCTGGCGACCGACGGCCCCGGGTCAGAGGCGAGTGTCAAGGGAGTTCTCCGTTGGCGTCGGCGCGTGGCATGGCCGATCGCAGGAGCGGGATTCTCGCACGAACCGTCCCGCCCACGAAGAAGGGCCCGACCGTTGCCGGCCGGGCCCGCGCGATTCCCAGTTGAGCAGCGGTGCGACTACCAGTCCTGGAGGCAGTAGTCGTTCGCCGGGTTGGAGGAGCCGTTCCACTTGCGCTGATACCAGTCGTACTCCACCTTGGCGTTGCCGACGGTCATGCCTGAGCCGTCCTTCCAGCGCAGCAGGATGCGCACCTTGAAATAGCCTTTCGGATTGGGGTCGGGCGCGTTCCAGGTTCGGCTCGTGAAGCCGCTGGCGGCGCTTGACATGCTGGCCATGCCGTTCTGCCAGGAGCTGTTGTAGATGCCGGTGTACGAAGCGCCGAAGTTGGTCGAGCGCAGGATGTTGAACTTCCACTGGACCCTGGTCTTGCTCGAGTAGTGACCGTACATCTTGGGCGGTTTGACCTTGATCGTGTCCAGGTCGTAGCTGCCCGTCTCGTAGGTGCAGACGGCGCCGTACGGCCCGCCGCTCTTGTCGAACGTGACGTAGTTGCCGCACGTGCCCGAGCACGCCGGCCCGATAACCGTCGAGGCACTGACCGGCACGGCGACGAAGGCACCGACTACCAGCGCGAAGCCCAGCGCGGCGATGAATCGCTTACGCAGCATCGATTCCTCCCTTGTAAACCACGGCTTAGATGCCAATGATGACCGAGTCGCTAGCCCGCGGGAAGTATCTCGCGCGCGGCCACGTTGATGGGAACGGCCACGCGGGCGCGACGCGCGCGAACCTCATCGAGAAACGCCAGCGAGCGCGCCTCGCGTTCGAGCACCGCCCGGATGAAACGGCGCAGCGCGACCTCCACCTCGGCCTCCACCGCGGCCGGCAGGCGCAGCCCGGCAATGGCCTCGATGTCGAGCCGGCGGTAGGCGCGCAGCAGCTTCAGCGCGGCCAGCGAGAGCGGCGCCACTTCGGCCGGTGGGGTTGGGTGGTTCGCACACAGCGTCCCGCCCAGGATCGGTACCCAGCGGAACTCCTCGTCGGGCTCGAGGGTGCGGTCGCACTCGACGCAGCGCTCCACCTCTGGTCGCATGCCCAGCGCGTCGGCCAGGCCGTACTCGAACCAGCGCGCGACCCGGCCCAGCGCCATGCCATCGTCGAGCAACTGGTAGGCGCGCTTGAGCAGCGCGTAGACCGGGTAGGCGAAGGCACGCTCCTCGACCGCGCGCTCGGCCAGCTCAGCCAGGTACCACGCCGTCGCGGTGGACTCGAGTCGCTCCCTGAGCGATAGCCACGCGTGGCCCACGCTGGCCGAGGTGATCACGTCGAACGTCCGCGCCCGGGCAAGCACGAGGTACAGCTCGGCGAACGGCTCGACCGCACCCCCCAGGCGGCTGCGCGGCCGGCGCACGCCCTTGGCGATCGCCTTGAGCTTGCCGTCGTGCGGCGTGAGCAGGGTCAGGACGCGGTCGGCCTCGCCCAGCTCGAAGCGGGACAGGACGATCGCGGCGGACTTGTAGACGCGCGGCACGGGCATGTCGCAAGCGTAGCGCCTGTATCATCGTCGGCGTGCTGACCCAGGCCGACCTGCAGGCCATGATCGCCGACACCGAGGCCGAGATCCTCCAGGTCGTCGACGCCGTGGATGCCCCCGCGACCCGCGGTCTCTACGAGATGGTGCGCTACCACCTCGGGCTCGACGGCCCGTCCGGCCTCAGCGGCAAGCGGCTCCGCCCGCTCCTCGGCCTGCTCGCGTACGCCTCCATCGCGGGGGATCACCGGCGTGCGCTCGCGGGCGCCGCCGCCGTCGAG
>DAIERN010000199.1 GCA_027346765.1 Chloroflexota bacterium
TCTCCACTCACGGCGTGAAGGGTTTGCCCGACGTCGAGATCGCGCTGCAACCGGTGACCGCGCTCATCGGTCCCCGGGCAAGCGGCAAGTCGAGCCTGTTGCGCGCGGTGTCGTGGCTGCTGTCGGGGATACCTGCCGGAAACGGCGAAGCGCCGGCGCCCACCGTGCGCGCGGAGCTGCTCGCCCTCGACGGTGGGGAGCGGCGAAGTATCGAGCGCGGCCCAACCAGTTTTCCCGCGGACCCGCTGCCGGCAGTCGTCTTCCTCGCGGCGCGCGACCGCTTGCCGGCAGCCAAGGAAGCGCAGCACCCGTACGAGAGCGATGCCGCGTCGGCTGAGGCGATGGTCGCCGCGATCGCTCAGCGGCGGCTGTCCGGCGTGGAGGGCGAGGTGCTGCTCATCGAGGAGCCGGAGCTGATGCTCACGGTTCACCAGCAGCGCCACTTCTTCAACCTGCTGCACCGCTATGCCGAGCGCAACCAGGTCATCTACTCGACCCGTTCGCCGGCCATGCTCGACGCGGTCGACTACCAGGAGATCGTGCGCCTGGACGTGCACGCCGGGCAGATGTTGGTGCGCCGCGCTCCGGCCGAGACGCTGACGCTCGAGCAACGCGTCCGCCTGGAAGCCGAGTTCGACCACGAGCGGACCGAGATGTTCTTCGCGTCCGCGGTCGTTCTGGTCGAGGGCCAGACGGAGGCGATCGCGCTGCCGCTGATCTTCCGCCGGCTGGGCCACCACCCCGATGCGCTGGGCATCTCCGTCGACCAGGTCGGTGGCAAGGGCAACCTGCCGCTGGTTGCGCGGCTGCTCGCGGAGCTGGGCATCCCGCACGTGGTCGTGTTCGACTCCGACCGTGGCCATCCAGGTGAGCGGGAGAATCGGCTGATCAAGCGGGCGGTCGGTAAAGCACCGGTGTTCCTGCTCGATCCCGACTTCGAAGGTGTGGCCGGAATCCATGACCACGACGAGAAAGTCTTGAACGCGTGGCGGCTGTTCAGCGACATCGAGCCGCGCGACGTCCCGCCGGTGCTGCGCCAGATCGTCGATAAGACGATCGAGCTCGCCAATAAGGCCTAGGCGACCTCGCGCCTGATCGTCAGGCTCGCGGCCACGGCGAGGACCAGCGCGATGCCGGCGAGCACGATGATGTCCAGCTGCACCGCGGATGAGCCCAGGCCGCTGCCCTTGATGAGCACTTCGCGCAGCCCGTCGATGCCGTAGGTCATGGGCATGAGGCGGGCGATTGGCTGGAGCACTCCGGGGAGGGACTCCACCGGCCAAATGATCCCCGCGAGCAGCGCCTGGGGGACCACGACGAGCGGGATGAACTGGAGGATCTGGAACTCGGTCCGCGCGAAGGTCGAGAGGAAGATGCCCAGGTTCACCGCCGCGAGCGCGAGCAACAGCGTGATGACGAACGCGAGGATGGGCGAGCCGGCGATAGGCACGCCCAGGCCGATGTTGATGTCCGGCAGTGGGTCGGACAGGTCGATGTTCACGCTGCCCAGCACGAACGCCAGGATGAGCGCGACCTGGATGGTGGCGAAGATGCTGAAGCCCAGGCTGTAGCCGCCGACGATCTCGACCTTGCGGACGGGCGTCGCGAGCAGCCGCTCCAGGGTGCCGCCGATGCGCTCGCGCAGGAAGCTGATGCCGGTCAAGATGAAGACCAGGAAGAAGACCACGAAGCCGACGAGCGCGGGCGCGAAGGCATCGAAGAAGCCGCCCTCTCCGGTAGTCCCGTAGACCGATTCCATATCCAGCGTCGGGCCAGAAACGGCGGGTACACCGAGTGCCTCGGCAAGATTGACAAACGCCTGCCGCAACCCTGCTTGAAGGGCTTGGACGTGGCCGCTGTCTGCCGTCGGGTTTACGCCAAGGGTCAGGATTTTGACGTGTGGCGCTGCGTCCGACCCCGAAATGATCAGCGCAACATCAATGCGGCCATCGACAAGGGCCTGTCGCGCGGCATCGTCCGAGACTCCGGCGTCTGCGCGAACTAGGTGGACAGCGCCGGCATCCCTTAGTGCGTTGATGATGGAACCCTTCACAACCTCGCCCATTGGACCGGCATCGTTGACAACCCCAATGTCCGTGTCCGTCGGGCCCTGGTCGCGAATCACCCAGCCGAGCAGCGCCATGATCACGATGGGCGCCACGAACATCAGCGCCAGGGTCCGGTGGTCGCGCCGGAAGAGGTCGGCGATGCGCCGGCTGATGGCGAAGGTGCGGCGCAGGCTCATGCGGCGCTCATGCCTCCGCCTGCGCTCCGCCCAGCTTGAACACGCGGCTGATGCCGCACAACCGCGCGGCATGCAACACCGCCGCGTCGCACTGCCCGTTCGCGCGCGCCGGCGTGCACAGCACCACCTCGGCGCAGCCGGCGATGCGCGCCGGCAC
>DAIERN010000019.1 GCA_027346765.1 Chloroflexota bacterium
ATGCAGTCTTGAGCCCCGAAACCCCGTCCGTCCCGGCCGTCACCACGCAAGCGTTCATCAACCGCCGCGATCCCGCGCTGGCGCTGGGCCCTGACGGCCGGCCGGCGGTGAGTCGGCGCGCGCCCAAGTGGGCCGACGTCCCCGACGAAAAGTGGAATGACTGGCGCTGGCAGCTGTCGAACCGCGTCAACGACCTGGCCGAGGTCGCGCAGATTCTCAACCTGACCGACGAAGAGCGCGACGGCCTCAGTGCCCCGGACAAGTTCCGGGTGGACATCACGCCCTACTTCATCTCGCTCATCGATCCCGACGATCCGGCTGACCCCATTCGCCGCCAGGTCATCCCGCTGGGCCGCGAGCAGCAGGCCTTCACCGCGATGATGGAGGACTCGCTCGCCGAGGACCGCCACTCCCCGGTGCCGGGGTTGGTGCACCGCTATCCCGACCGCGTGCTCATGCTGGTCACGACGCAGTGCGCCTCGTACTGCCGCTACTGCACGCGGTCGCGCATCGTCGGCGACCCCACGCAGAACTTCAATCGCGCCGAGCACGAAGCGCAGCTCGACTATCTGCGCCGCACGCCGCAGGTGCGCGACGTCCTGATCAGCGGTGGTGACGGCCTCACCCTCGCGCCCAAGCTGCTCGAGCAGATCATCCGCGGGCTGCGCGAGATCCCGCACATCGAGATCATCCGCATCGGCTCGCGCGTGCCGGTCTTCATGCCACAGCGCGTCGATGACGAGCTGTGCGAGATGCTGGGCAAGTACCACCCGCTGTGGATGAACCTGCACTTCAACCACGCCAACGAGATCACGCCCGAGGTCGCCCGCGCGGTGGACAAGCTGACCCGCGCCGGGATCCCGGTGGGCAACCAGAGCGTGCTGCTCGCCGGCGTCAACGACTGCGTCAACATCCAGCGCGAGCTCGTCCACAAGCTGGTCGAGATGCGCGTCCGGCCCTACTACATCTACCAGTGCGATCTGGTCGAGGGCTCAGGCCATTTCCGGACGCCGGTCGGCAAGGGTCTCGAGATCATCGAGGGGCTGCGCGGCCACACCTCCGGCTACGCGGTGCCGACCTACGTGATCGACGCGCCCGGCGGTGGCGGCAAGATCCCGGTCATGCCCAACTACCTGATCAGCTACTCCGACCACAAGGTCGTGCTGCGCAACTACGAGGGCTACATCACCACCTACGAGGAGCCGACGGACTACAAGCCGCACGACAAGACCACCTGCCACGCGTGCCTGCATGCACGCAAGGAGCCGGGTCAGTCGGGCGTCCTGGGCCTGCTGGAGGGCGAGCGGATGTGGATCGAGCCGACCGGCTTCTCAGAGGTTCACGCCCGCGGCAACGATCAGCCGCACCGGCTGCAGCAGCCGGGCAAGTGGACGCCCTACGGTGTGGGACCCATCGAGGGCAAGGCGCGCGAGTCGCTACCTGTCCTGCCCGAATACGGCCCTGGCGAAGAGCCGCGGCCGCTCGAAGGTGAGCCTACGGCCTCCGCCCACGGGGAGCTGCTCTAATCCGCTGACTGGGTCGGCCAATCGGCCGGCGACTTAACCGATTCGTGCCAGAGGGGCCTTGCCCCTTAAGCGCCTATCCTGACCGTGACGACAACCGACCGGGCGCGGTCGACCTGAACCGGGGGAATCCATGACTCTGCACCTGACACTTCCAACCTCGACGCGGCTCGGCGCGGTGCTGGCGCTTGCCTGTTTCTCTGGAGCGATTGCTCCGGTTGCCGCTGCGGCTGTCCTGCCGGCGCCTGAGAGGGCAGGTTCCGCCAGCATGGCCGGACCGACGCAGTTGGCGGCGTCGGCCCAAGTCGCGCCCAATGCCTGCAATGACCCGGCGTACAGCCTGCTGGGCGGCAAGTGGAGTGGCCCGCTCAACTGGAGCTTCCAATCGTCGACGTCACCGGCCGAATACACCAAGCGGGCGGTGTTGAGCGTCATCAAGCGATCCTTTGCCAACATGACCGGCGCACGCAACGACTGCGGCCTGCCGGACAACGTGAGCGCGACCTCCAAGTACCTGGGTGCGACCTCGAGCGCCCCGAACGTGACCAAGGGCGGATTCTGCAGCGCCAGGGATGGCAAGAACGTAATTGGCTTTGGGCAGCTGCCGTCGGGCACCCTCGCGGTGACCTGCACCTGGACCAATGGCGCGGGCCGGATGGTCGAGAGCGACATCCGCGTCAACTCGAGCATCTTCTGGTCCCTGACTGTTTCGACGTGCCATTACTGGCAGGAGCTGCTCGAGCCGACCATGACCCACGAGATCGGCCACGCATTGGGCCTAGGCCACGTGGGCGAGCGCAAGCACGGCCGGCTGACCATGAGCACGACGTCCGACGGGCCGTGCAGCAACGGCGAAACGACGCTGGGTTTGGGAGACATCCGCGGGCTCAACCACCTGTACCCGCTCTAGTGCCGTTCGACCCGGCAACGCTGCGTCTGATCGACGCGGCCTACGAGGTAGATATCGAGACCACCCGACCGGACGGCACCACCCGATCCACGACGATCTGGGCCGTCGTTGAGGAAGGCGAGGTCCTGGTCCGGTCGTGGAAAGGGGACCGCGGCTACTGGTACCAGGCGGCGCTTGATCGCCCTGGCGAGGTGACCCTGATCGTCGACGGCGAGCGGCTGCCGGTTCGCGCGGTGGTCGCGGACGACGAGGCGGCCATCGCCAGCTGTTCGGCCGGCCTGTCAAGGAAATACCGGCGCGATTCATCGTTGCCCTCGATGCTGCTGCCGCGCGTCCTGCACACCACCGTGCGGCTCGAGCCACGATGAACCTGCGCGACGGCGTTGGCCTGCCTGACCCCAACATTCCTCCGCCCACCGTGGCCGAGTCGGGCGACCCATTCGCCGGGCTGCGCGTGGCGCACCTGGTAGCGCGCCTGCCGCGCGGCGAGTGGGTCCGGCTGCGCGACGTGGTCGACCGGCTCAACTCTGACTACCTCGATTGGTCGTTCTCGCGTCCCGCGGTGGCCCCGGTCGCAGTCCAGCTTGCGGCCAACTGGCAGGCCGACTTCCGCACCAGCACGGGCTTTGAGCTGCGCGACGGCGAGCGCGGCGAGGAGCTGCGCATCGAGGACACTGCGCGCGCCGGGACGTGGCTCGTCGCGCAGGTCGAGCGCTACGCGGCCGAGTGCCGGATGCGCCTCCAGGCGTTCGCGCGCGAGGAGGGCTAGCAAGCGCAGCGCAAGCACGCGCCTTGCGCGGGCTTGCGTGGAGCGCGCAGCAGCGGCCCGAAGGCCGACTGCGGAGATAGGACTACTTTGCCCCTAGCTCTGCTCCAGCGCCTTGTAGACACCGCGGATCGTGTCGATCTCGGGTCCGCGATCAGCCTGCCAGCGGTTGGTCAGGAAGACGATCACCAGACCGATATCGAGGTCGATCCAGATCCGGCCGCCGCTCACCCCGCCGTGGCTGATGACACTCTTGCTGCCCGGGATGTCGCGCATCAGCGTGGGCTTGGCCCAGCCCAGGCCAGCATGGACCTGTCGCTCTTCGCCATCGATCTCACCAGGCAGGCCGTGGGTCTGGTCCTCTGACATGAGCGCAACGGTTGCGGCGCGCAACGGAAACGAGTCGCGGCCGCCGGCGGGCCGTGGCGCAACCAACGCCGCGCCTAGCGCGCTGAGATCGGCGAGATTGCCGAATAGCCCGCCGCCGGGAAGCGCCACGCCGGCCAGGTAGCGCACCACCATCCAGCGCACGAAGCGGTTGTCGACGCCGACGCCGTGAACGGGGATGGCTGGCCGGCGCGAGCGCCGCGGATCAAAGGTCAGGCCCAGGCCCAGCGGTTGTGCCAGCCGTTCGCCGAGGTAGCGGACGTAGGGCATCCCAGTGACCCGTTCGATGATCGCGGTCAGCAGGTAGAACGACGCGCTGTTGTAGTCCCAGCGCGTGCCCGGAGTGAAGCGCAACGGCCGCTCGACAACGGCGCGCAACATGGCGGCCGCTGATGGACGCGTCCGGACGAGCTCGTCGGGCGGCACGTCAACGACGCCCGACGTGTGCGTCAGCACGTGCCACGGCGTGACCAGCGCCTTCTCGCCAGCGTCCATGCCGGGGACGAAACGCGCAACGGGCTCGTGCAGGTCAAGCAGGCCGTCCTCGACGAGCTCCATGAACGCGGTGGCGATGATGGGCTTGGTTATGGAGGCCAGGAAGAAGTTTGTATCCGTGTTGATCGGTTGTCCGCCCTCGCCGGTGGCTTCGGTGCGAATGGCTCCTTCGGCGTCGCCAATCGCGAGGCCGGCCGCCGGCAGGTCGCCCGCCAGCACGCGCCCACGCAGCGCGGCAAACACCTCATCGAGCCGCGCCGGCTCGCGGCGCAGATCAGCCACAGTCACCCGCCGAAGATAGACCGGCGATCCGCTACCGTCCTTTCGTGAAGCGATCCGAGCTCGTCGAGCGCACGCGACGTCTGGTCAACGAAGGGGAGCGGCTGCAGCAGCAACCGGGCATGGCCGCGCTGCGCACCTGGCTCCAGCTGAGCGATGAGCTGTTGAGCCAGGCATGGGGCGCGATGGATCGCTACCACCTCGCGTGGCTGGGCGTGGGTCGAGTGGCCGCCGTCAGAGGCAGGGCGATGACCCCGGAGGAAGAGGCCGCGTACGTCCGCGACGTTGCGCTCCAGAAGACAGCGGCGCTCAAGATGAGCCTGCGCGCGGTCGAGCAGCAGAACATGCCCTTCCTGGACGAGGAGCGCGACACCCCGTAAGTCGCCTCCCGCTTGCGCGCGTCCCGCTGGAACGCCGCCCGCTAGATCCGGCGGATCTCCTCGATGGGCACGACGAAAACGGTCGCGCCGCCGTGCGTGACCTGCGTCGGTAGGAACGATGCCTCCAGGACGCCCAGCGGATCGGCCGGCACCTGCTCGACGCGCGCCCGGCAGTTCTCCTCGATGAGCTTCATCGCCGCGGCCACCTGCGCGTCATCGACGCCGATGTACAGCATCGCGTTGCGCGCCTGCAGGAAGCCGCCGCGCGACAGCACCTCGGTCACGCGAATCTCGGCGCTGCGCAGCGCGTCGACCAGGCGAGCCGCGTCGTCCTCGTGGACGACCGCGATCAGCAGCTTGGGCACGCGTCAATCATCGCGCCGCGCGCCACGCCATGAGCGCCACAAACGCCAGGCTGAGCAGGTGTATGAAGCGCACCAGGTCAAGCCCCACGAGGTAATCGAGGAAGCCACCTAGCGATAGTCGGTCAGCCAGCGGGGTCGATGCCTGCGAGATCAGTGCCTGGCTGACGATGTAGGCCAGGATGAGACCCAACGCCCAGCCCTCAACGGCGAGGGCCAAGGCGCCAATGCGCAGAGCGCGATTCACCGGATGCTCGCCCTCGCCCCACCCGGCATAGGCGACGACGGTGCCGATGACCCAACCTCCCAGCAGCGCCACAACCGGTAACCCGAACGTCAGCCCGACCAGCTCGGCCGATAGGCCGTAAACCAGCGCGAAAGCGAATGCCGCCAGCCAGCCCAGGCCCAGCGCGTAGGCAAAGCGGGGAGAGTCGGAGACGTCGTTCACACCCGATAGACTAGGTCGCCGATGGCCCACCCAAGTCTTGGCCTCCCGCCAAAGGACGCCACAGCCGGTCTCCCCGCTGCCGCGGCGCGCATCCGCGCCAACCGCGAGCGCATCGGCCGCGTGGCGCTGCAGGCCGCGGCGAGGCTCGAGCCAGGGTTCAACGATCGTTACGACGACGACATGCTGCGCATGTTCCTGCGTGACTACGACCAGCACGTCGAGCGTCTCGCCAAGGCGCTCGAGACGGGCGACGACTCATTCGTCGTCAACTACGGCGAGTGGCTCGTGCCCATCTACCGCAAGCGCCACGTCTCGATGCGTGACTTCATGGCGATGATCGGTGGCCTGCGCGATGCCGCCGGCGCCGTGCTGACTCCTGATGAGAACCGCGAAGCTGCCGAGCTGTTCGCGCGCTGGGAGGATCGACTCAAGGCGCACGGCCGGCTGCCGGGCGACCACAAGGGCAACGCGCTCATTCGCTTCTTCTGGAAGGGCGCGGGCATCGGCGACGACAAGTGGATCTGACTCAGAGTCGCTGAGATGACCATCAAATGGGTCAAGAGCGACCCGCTCGTCATGAACGGCGAGCCGTTCTGCTATGGCACGCGGCTCACTGTGCGCAACTTGCTCGAGATGCGCGCCAACGGTCTGACGCCGGCCGAGATGATGGCCAACCACCCCGAGCTGCGCAGGGTCGGCATCGCTGAGGCGTTCCGCTTCGCGGCTGAGAACAGAGCGCGCTACGAGCAGTTCTTCGAGGGCTCCGCGTTGCGCGGCCCCGGGTTCAGCGCCGACGATGCGGCCGGCCTGCCGGAGCACCTGCGCGGCATTTAGCGCTACGATGGCGCCAGGTAAATCCGACATGACCGATCAGATTTCAACCGACGCTCCCACGATCTCCGCTCCGACCGCTTCGCCGGAGGCTCCGGGCACGCCCCTCTTCGATCCGCAGGCGCGCGCGACCGAGCTGGCGATCCTCGACGCGCTTCGCGCCGTCGTCGATCCCGAGATCGGCATGAACGTCGTGGAGCTGGCGCTGATCAGGCAGATCGTGCTCAGCCCCGAACAGACCGAAGTCAAGATGATCCTGACCACGCCTTTCTGCCCTTACGCCGGTGCGATGATTCAGCAGGTGAAGGAGCAGGTCGAGAGCGTCGTCGAAAACGACGTCAAGGTGACCCTGCTGGCTGAGCGCTGGGATCCGCGCGACGCCGGTCTCGTTTGGTAGCGCGTCGCCCCGCAATCGCCAAGAGCGCCGTTGCCACTGGCAAGGGCGATGACGGCACGACCGGCCTGCTGTATGGCGGCCGGATCGCCAAGGATGACCCGCGCACGGAGGCGTACGGCACGGTCGATGAGGCCGTCGCCGCGCTGGGCCTTGCCCGCGCAGAGCTGAACGAGGCCGGTCTCGATGAGATCGCCGAATCCGTCCTTCGTTGGCAGCGCGAGCTCTTCGTCGTCGGCGCCGACTTGGCTGCCGCGCCGGACAAGCGCGAGCGCCTGGAAGACGGTGTGACGCGCGTCTCGGAAACGATGCTCGACGGGGTGGAGGTCGAGCTGGCCCTGTGGGAGAGCGCGATCGAGATGCCGCGCGAGTTCGTCGTGCCGGGTGAGACACCGGCCAGCGCCGCGCTCGAGATGGCGCGCGTGATCCTGCGCCGCGCCGAGCGCCGCGCCATCGCGGCCGACCGCGCCTCGTCTTTGGGGAGCGCCTGGATCGTGCCCTACCTCAACCGCCTGGCCGATCTGCTGTGGGTGCTCGCGCGGGCCGCCGAGCAGGCCGCCGGCGCCCCTGTTACAACAGCCCGCGTCAGGTGATCGATCGTTCGAGGCTGCTTCTGCTGGTCGGGCTGGGCCTGCTGGTCGGCTCGGTCGTAATCGGCTGCTCCGAGATCGGCATCAACCTGGACACTCCACCACCGCCATCGGGCATCAAGGGCACGGTGTTGCTCGGCCCGACCTGTCCGGTCGAGGCCAGCCCGGGCGATAACAACCCCGTCCCGTGCCTCACTCCCTATGCCGCCAAAATGGCCGTGCTCGACAACGAGGGAGTCAAGGTGGCCACCATCACTTCCGGCGCGGACGGCAAATTTCAGATCGACCTGCCGCCGGGCGACTACGTCGTGACCCCTGAAAGCGGCACCGATACGTACCCCATCGCGCAGCCCCAGTCGGTCACCGTCGCCACTGGGGTCTACACGGAGATCCAGGTCAACTACGACACCGGCATCCGCTAGGGGTCGTCGCTACCACTTCTCCCAGTGGGCGAAGTCGGCCGACTTGACCCTGCCGCGCTTGAGGGAGCCGGAGCGGCGGTCGGGCAGCGGGTGGCCGATCGTGATCACGCCCACCGGCTGCTGGTCGGCCGGTATTCCGAGCTCCGTCTTCAAGTCGGTGTAGTCGGCCAGTCCCAGGTAGCCCGCGGCCAGCCCCTCGTCGATCGCTGCCAGGTGAACCAGCAGTGCCGTCGCGCCGATGTCCATGTACCAGTAGGGGATGGGCCAGTCGATCTCCGTGCCGTCGTCGCGGAGCTTGTCAGGCTCCTGGTAGCGCGCGTGGTAGATGGCCTCGCTGACGCACGGCACTATCAGCGCCGGCGCGCGGCTGACCCAGGGGTCAAAGCCGGCCTCGACGTAGTCCCGCTCGTGACAGATGTCGGCGATGCGCCGGCGCGTGTCAGCGTTCGTCACGATGACGACGCGCTGGCCCTGCGAAAACCCGGCGCTGGGGGCGCGCTGGGCCGCGGCCGCGACGCGCTCCAGTGACTCGCGGCTGACCGGCTTTGCCGGGTCGTAGTTGCGCACCATGCGCCGTTTGCGGACGACGTCTCGAAACTCCATCAAGCCGAGGGTACTTGAGACGCCACTGAGTCGGAACCAGATCGCTCGAATGCTGATCCGTGGTTGGGCCGAGTGGGGTGAACCTCACGCGTAGACTTCATCGGTGCGTCGAGGCTTCGCCAGCGCGATGGTCGTGGTCTCAATGACGGTCGCGATTGCCTGTTCCGGTGGAGTGGGGCCGTCCCCGTCGAATGGGGCGTCGCCGTCCCCGTCGAATGGGCCGGAACATTCGACCGAGCCGCTTACGCCGCCGGCTGGCGCTCATGAGTTGACCGCCAGCGAAACGGCCGGCGCATTGGCCGATCCGGCTCAGGCGCACCTCGGGGTGTGGTCCTTGCTCGATCACCTAGGCATCGGCGTCTATACCGGGGACGGCAAACAGGTGCTGGCAGGGTCAGAAGGCTCCGAGGCGGACTTCTGGCTCTACGACTTCCAGATCCCGGTGCTTGAGCGCATGGCCACGGCCCCGCCGATTCCATTTGCTGAGTACGCTGACTACCTGCGTGCGCACGGCGTGACCGCATCGGCTGAAGAGATCCTTGCCGGGTACGGGGCCGCCTACGCCAAACGCGCCGACGCTTTCCTTGTGCGCTTGCTCAATGCCGCCAACGTGCCGTTCAGCGGCGCGCCATCGATCAGTCCGTTGATCGAATGGTTGTTGCTCCTCGACGCGACCGTGCCGCCCAACGGTGGATCCGCGCAGAGATATCTCGCCCATCCCCCGGTCGCTGCGATGCCAGACGCTCTGGTAGGGGAGCGCTGTTCGATAGGCGGTGACGGACGAGCACCAGGCTTCGGGATCGCCCGTAGCGAATCCGACTCGATCGCCAGTGCGTTCGGCGAAGCCGTGACTGAACTCCCGGCGCAGGCGATGCTGATCGCCAACTCGATCGTCCTGTCGATCGCTTCCAGCCCCGCCGACGTCCACGAAGGTCACGACGGGCCGGGAGCGAGCGAATCGATCGACGCGACCGCGCAAGTCGGCCAGATCCCGGTCGTTGTGAATTGCGGCTCCCTGTTCGGTCTTCTGGGCACCCTCTACTCGGTCCGCGGGCCGGGGGCCGGCGTTCAACTTACGTGGACCGTGCCCACCGAGGCCAGTGCGCACGGCACGCTCAACGTTGGCAGCCTTGGCGGTGGGGTGAGTACCACAGACGCCTCCGGCTACAGCCACGTGAGTTTCGACACCATCGAGGAACCGTCGAATGGGAAAGGTGATCCGCACGACCTCGCCGCAACGGTGTTCGCACAGGCCGATGTCCGGCCGGCGCTGCTCGCGGCGGGCGTCAGCCAGGTCCTCGTCGGGCTTGTCCCCGGGATGGTGCCGGTGCGAGGCGAGGCGATATTCCGGATCAGCTGGCACGACGACTCGCACCATTGGACTGGAACGATGATCTCGTCGTCGGACGACACGGTCACGGCGCAGGACGGTGGGCTCGTGTGCTCGGCGAACTGGAGGACCGACCTATCGCTGGCGGTGGACGCGGAGGGCAAAATCAGCGGCACAGCGGTAATCGCGATCCAGGGTGCGCCAGTGTGTACCCATCCTGAGTTCGTATCGCAGACGCAGGTAATTCGCGCCGCCGTTACCGGTACGGCGACCGATCAATCGCTTCACATCGAGATCAACCCGGCGACGAGCTTCGAGCCCGGAGGCTCATTCGACGCCACCGGCCTGACCGCCTCGATCTATGGCGTCAGCGGCGGGTCGGCGATCTTCGATATCCCGGTCACCTCGAATGGCAGGGCTGCCGGTGATGCGCCCCGGCA
This sequence comes from Chloroflexota bacterium, assembly GCA_027346765.1. The sequence goes on from DAIERN010000019.1 coordinate 10,161, forward strand.
ATTGGTAAGTGGCGCGAACAGGTACACGTCGCAGAATTCGATCTCGCTGACGTGCGCGGATTGTTGAACGACGCCCACGCCTGAGGCGATTGCGGCCCAAACTGGGCTGGATTAGACTCAATCCTGACGTGGTAAGTCGGAATTCCCCCATGGCGAGCGCGGCTGAGACCAGCAAGCGCCCGCGGAGCATCTTCCCCGGGACTGGCGCAGTCCATTTTTCGACGCGCGGCGAGTACGGGACGCGGCTCATGGTGGAGCTGGCGCGACACCACGGCACCGGCCCCATCAGCCTGGCCGAGATTTCTGATCACGAATCCCTGCCGCGGCCCTATCTCGAGCAGCTCGTCGTCAGCCTGCGCGAAGCCGGCCTCGTCACGAGCACGCGCGGCGCCCACGGCGGCTACGAGCTGGCGCGAGCGCCGCAGGACATCCGGATGGGCGAGGTGCTGCGCGCCCTCGAGGGGCCCATCGCGCCCATGGTCTGCGCCAGCGAAGATCCGGCACACGCCGGGATCTGCGAGCGGATGGGTTTCTGCAACGTCAACCACCTTTGGCTTACCGTTCGCTCAGCCATCACCACGGCGCTCGACTCGCTCAGCCTGGCCGACCTCGCCGTGCCGCGCGCGCACCACCCGTTCCACTCGGCGCCAATGCCGCTCAACACGAAACCCGGCCCCATCCCCCAGCCACAACTGACGGAGTCATGACCCAGACACTCGCCACGCCCCAGACGCCAGAGCAGGCCGCGGACGACCGCGCGCTCGTCATCAACGATCTTCACGTCGTGCCCATCGCCGACCGCAGCCGCGAGATCCTGCGCGGCATCAACCTGACCGTCCGCCAGGGCGAGACCCACGCGATCATGGGCCGCAACGGCAGCGGCAAGACGACGCTCGCCTACGCGCTGATGGGCCACCCCGCCTACAAGGTGACGCAAGGGCAAGTGACCTGGAAGGGCCGTGACATCCTCCCGCTCTCGCCCGACAAGCGCGCGCGGTTGGGCATCTTCCTGGCCTTCCAGTACCCGACCGCGATCCCGGGTCTATCCGTGGCCTCCTTCCTGCGGACCGCGCTCAACGCGCGCAATCGGCCGCTCGATCAGCAGCCTTCCGAGAACGACTTCGACCCCTCCGATGCCACCCGCGGCGGCATCAAGATGGCCGACTACCGCAAGCTCCTGCGCGAGAAGATGGCGCTGCTCAAGCTCGACGACGCCTTCGCGGCGCGCTACGTCAACGAGGGCTTCAGCGGCGGTGAGAAGAAGCGGCTCGAGATGCTCCAGATGGCCGTCCTCGCGCCGCAGATGGCGATCCTCGATGAGACGGACTCCGGGCTGGACATCGACGCGCTGCGCATCGTGGCCGAGGGCGTGAATGCCCAGCTCAACCCCGACCTGGGCGTCCTGCTGATCACGCACTACCAGCGACTGCTGAACTACATCACGCCCGACCAGGTGCACGTTCTTGCCCAAGGGCAGATCGTCGCGTCGGGCGGCCGCGAACTGGCGCTGCGGCTCGAGGAAGAGGGCTACGCCCCGGTCCTGCGTGAAGCCGGCCTCGAGCCGGAGGCCGACGACGAGCCATCTGAGCCCGCCGAACCAGCGGAGACTGCGAGCCACTGATGGCCCAGGTCACCCAATGGCGATAGTCCGCGCGCTCGACCCGGTCGCGCTCCAGGCCGACTTCCCCATCTTCGAGCGCGACTTCCGCGGACGGAAGCTGGCCTACCTCGATAGCGCCGCGACCAGCCTGAAGCCGCGCGTCGTGACCCAGGCAGTAACCGGCTACCTCAACAACTACAGCGCGAACGTCCACCGCGGCATCTACGAGATCGGCGAGGAGGCCACCGCGGCATACGAGGCGGCGCGGTCGAAGATCGCCAAGTTCATCGGTGCCAAGGATGCGCGCGAGATCGTGATGGTCCGCAACGCGACGGAGGCGATCAACCTCGTCGCCTATTCGTGGGGCCGCAAGAACGTCAACAAGGCAGACACGATCGTGACCACAGAGATGGAGCACCACTCCAACATCGTCCCGTGGCAGCTGCTCGCCCAGGAGAAGGATGCCGACCTGGAGTTCGTCTCGTTCGACGAGGACGGCACGCTCAACCAGGACTCTTACGACGTCCTGTTACGGACCAAGCCCAAGCTGGTCACATTCGTCGCCGTTTCAAATGGAATGGGCACCATCAACCCGGTCACTGACATGGTTCGCCGCGCGCACGACGCGGGCGCGCTCGTGCTGGTCGACGGCGCGCAAGCCGTGCCGCATCAGCCGGTCAACGTCCAGGAGCTGGACTGCGACTTCTTCGTGTTCAGCGGCCACAAGTCGCTGGGCCCGCCAGGCAGCGGTGCCCTCTGGGCGCGGCGCGAGATCCTCGAGGCTATGCCGCCGTTCATGGGCGGCGGCGAGATGATCCGCGAAGTTCACCTGCGCCACACCACCTTCAATGACGTGCCCTACAAGTTCGAGGCGGGCACGCCGGACGTCAGCGCGGCCATTGGCCTGGGCGCCGGGCTCGACTACTTGTCCGACCTGGGCATGGACCACGTCCGGGCGCACGAGCGGGAGCTCGTCGACTACGCCCTGCGGGTGCTGCCCGAGCAGGTGAAGAGCATCCGCATCCACGGGTCGCATGACGCCGCCAACCGGGCCGGCGTGATCACCTTCAACCTGGCCGATGCCCATCCGCACGATGTCGCGACGCTGCTCGACCGCGAGGCAATCGCCATTCGTGCCGGCCACCACTGCACCATGCCGCTCCACCAGCGGCTGGGCGAAGAAGCCAGCGCGCGCGCGTCGTTCTATGTCTACACCAGCCACGACGACGTAGACCGCCTGGCGCAGGCGCTCAACAAGGTCGAGCGCCTGTTCGCGCGCAACTAGCGCCGTAGCGCCAAACTAACCCTCAACACATGGACGACCTGTACCGCGACCACATCCTCGACCACTACAAGAACCCCCGGAACTTCGGGGAGCTCGAGGGCGCGACCCACCATTACCACGACACCAATCCGCTCTGCGGCGACGAGATCACGATGTTCCTGCTCGTCGGGGACGACGGCCGCATCAACGACGTGCACTTCACGGGCCGCGGCTGCGCCATCTCGCAGGCCTCGGCCTCGCTCCTCACGGAGGAGATCAAGGGCAAGA
>DAIERN010000001.1 GCA_027346765.1 Chloroflexota bacterium
GGCCGACGCGGTGCTGGTCGATGCAGAATGCTGCGATCCCTTCTATCGGAAGGCGATCCGGGTGTCGGTCGGGGCTGCCCTGGTGCTGCCGTTTGCCCGCGTCGCCAGCGCCGACGCGGCGATCGACCTGCTCAAGATGGACGACTTCGACGTCCTGGCGCTGTCGCCGTCGGGTCGACGAGGATGAAGTCGGCTTCCTTGCCCGCTTCCAGCGAACCAACTTCGTGCTCAATGCCTAGGACGCGCGCGCCCTCGTAGGTGCCCAGGCGCAGCCAGTCGAGCGGCTTCAGGGTGGGCCGCTCGTCGCGCAGCATCGTCTTGACGCCGCTCTGGATGTACGCGCCGGCCCGCATGCCCGCGAATATCGACAGCTCGGGCCCTGCCGCGACGTCGCTGCCCAGGCCCACCACGATCCCCGCGTCCAGGTAGCGCGCCAGCGGCATGGCGCCGCTCGCGAGGAAAAGGTTCGACGCCGGGCAATGAGCGATGCGGGTTTGCGTCTCTGCGAGCCGCGCGACCTCGCGCTCGGACAGGTGCACGCAATGGGCCAGGATCGTGCGCGGGCCCAGGCCGCCCGCCTTGTCGTACACGTCGGTGTAGTCGAGCGCGTCGGGAAAAAGGCGCGCCACCTCCTCGATCTCGTGCCGGTCCTCAGCCAGGTGGGTCTGCCAGTAAGCCCCGGTGGACGCCGCCAGGGCGGCCGACTCGCGCAACATCTCGAACGTGCAGCTCACTGCGACCTCGGGGTCTTCCGGCCGCAGCCGACCGCCGTCGCGGCCATGCCAGCGCTCGATCAGCCGCTGCGACTGGGCCAGGCTGGCATCAAGTACTTCGCTGTCGCCGATAGAGTGGTCGTAGCGCAGCCGATCCATCATCACCTTGCCCAGCACGAGCCGAATGCCGTGCTCCTCTGCCGCGGCGAACGACGCGTCGAGGCTGTCCTCGAACACGGCGCCGTAGAGCAGCGCGGTCGTGGTGCCCGCCGCCGCGAGCGCCCGGAAGACGAGCGGTGCCAGGCCCCGCGCGGCGTCGGCGTTGAAGCCGCGCTCCAAGGGGAAGATGTAGCGCTGGAGCCACGTCAGCAGATCGAGTCCAGCGCCCAGTCCGGCATTGGGCAGCTGCGGCAGGTGGGCGTGGAGATCGACCAGGCCGGGCAGCACCGCGAGTGGTCGGAGGTCAACCACGCCGCCGTCGGCCAAAGCGGCCGAATCGGCTGGCCAGGGTTCAACGCGGGCTAGCCTGCCGTCCGCGCCCACCTCGATCAGCGCGTCGGGCAGGTGGCGCGTCCCGCCCGCGCCGAGCGGCGTGATCACCTGCGCGCGGACCGTGAACGGTGGTCGCAGCAAGCCCTGCAACGCGGCCATCTCTTGCACGCTTCGCATCTTAGGACCGACACTTGGCCACCAGATGCCCGCCGACGTGAACGTGAATGCCGACCCGGTGCTGGTCTACGGCATGGTCGGGTTGCTGATCGGGGCGCTCGTCCTGGCACTGATTTTCGTCCTGCCGCGACCCGGCCTGGGTGCCGCGACCCGGGCCGACGCCGCCTTGACGCCGCCCGACGAGGTGTGGATGCCCGGCGGCGACATCTTCGGCCGCGTGGCGCCAGCCGAGCCGCCAGCCGGCCCGGAAGAACCAGTCACCGACTCACCGCCGTACCTGGAACCACCGACGGATTCGACCAGTCCCCCCGCTGTGCACTGGGACCAACGCTAGACTCCGCGGAAGCTGCGTAACAGGAGAGAGATACCCATGGAACTGCTGGATCGGCTCGACGCCATGATCGACGAGCGCCATCTGCTCAAGCATCCCTTTTACATCCGCTGGGCGGAGGGCACGTTGCCGCTCGAGGCGCTGCAGGAATATGCGCGCCAGTACTACGCGTTCGAGTCGGCCATGCCGCGCTTCCTGTCCGCGCTGCACACGCGGACTGCGGACAAGGCCGTGCGCCAGGAGATCCTCGACAACCTGTGGGACGAGGAGCATGGCAAGGAGAACCATGCCGAGCTCTGGCTGCGCTTCGCCGAGGGCGTGGGTGTGTCGCGCCAGGACGTCGCGAGTGCGACCCCGAACGAGGCGACCAAGGCACTCCTCGACATGTACTTCGACGTAACGAGCGACGCGTCAGTCGCCGAAGGCGTTGCCGCGCTGTACGCCTATGAGCGTCAGGTGCCGCAGGTCGCCGGTTCCAAGATCGACGGCCTGGCCAAGCACTACGGCGTCGACGACAAGCGCTCGACCAAGTTCTTCGCGGTCCACGGCGTGATGGACATCGAGCACTCGGGCGCCGAGCGCGAGATGCTCGGCAAGCTCACGAACGGGGCCGACCCGCGGCCCATCGAGGCCGCCACCGCGCGCGCGCTCGAGGCGTGGTGGAACTTCCTCTCAGCAGTGGATTTGCCCGCGCCCGTCGCCGCGTAACCGGCGACCCACGCCCTACTTCTGAAGCCTCGGTCCAGGAAAGAGCGCAGCAGCGCTTGCGCCGCGGAGGAAACCAATTGGGTGGACGACGGGCCGACGGTCATCTGAGCCATCAGGCTCCGGCTGGGGCGCTGCCTACGCCCGCCGTCCACCTCGGGCATCATCGCTGGTCAGTCAATAGGGCGCGGCTATGCGCCGGTGCGGGTCAGGTTCCCTGGCGGTAGCGCTGAGCGGCTTCAGCGCGGTTGCGGACGCCCAATTTGTGCAGGATGTTGCTGACGTGCGTCTCTACCGTGCGCGGCGAGATCGTCAGCGCCTCGGCGATCTCGCGATCGGTCAGCCCGTCGGCGAGCATCGCCAGCACGTCATTCTCGCGCGGTGACAGCGCCATCAGCTCGCCTTCCTGGCCGCTGACCTGCCGCCCGCGCCGCGCAGCGTCAGCAAAGTACTGAAGCGCGCGGGCGGCGAAGCGGCGCGACATGGCGAGCTCGCCTCGCTGCGTGCCGCGCAAGGAGCGCAGCAGCGCCTCCGGCGACAGGTCCTTGGTGAGATAGCCGGCCGCGCCGCGCGCGACGGCCTCGAGCAGGTCGCGCTCCGACGCGGACACGGTCAGCATCACGATCTTGGTCTGCGGCAGGCGCGGCGCGAGCTCCTGCACGAGCTGGATGCCGTTCATGCCCGGCAGGTCGATGTCGAGCAGCAGGATGTCTGGCCGCAGCACGGGCGCCAGCGCGAGCGCCTCCTGAGCGCTGGCGGCCTCGCCCACGAGCTCCACGTCGTCGGCGCTGATCGCCTGGCGCACGGCCGAGCGCACCAGCGCGTGGTCGTCGACGAGCATCACCCGCAGCTTGCCGTCAAGCCCGGTCATCGATCTTCGCTCATGACGCGGCTACTTGTTCATTGAGCGGCACCGTCAGGTGGAGCGCGGTCCCGGCAGACGGTTCCGACACAACGCGCAGATCCCCACCCATCAGCCGTGCCCGCTCCTTCATGCCCTGCATACCCACTCCGTCGCCGCTCGTCTCACCCGGTCGGAAGCCGCGACCATTGTCGACCACGCTGAGCTGCAGCTGCCCATCGCCCACCTCGGCGTTGACGCGCACGACGGTCGCGTCGGCATGTTTGCGCACGTTGGTCAGTGCTTCCTGGAGGACGCGGAGCACCTCGACCTGGGTCCGCGGCGCGAGCGAGCGCGGGAGGTCCGCGGCCGAGAAATCGGCCCGTACGCCTGATCGGCCGGCGAAATCGTCAACAGCGCGAGCGAGCAGGTCTTCCAGCGAAACGTTGCGGTCATCCTCGGCGCGCATCGTGGCGACGGCCTGCTTGGCCTCAGCGATGGCCGAGTCGAGCGCTTCGGTCACTTCGGCCGCCAGCGGCTTCTGTTCGTCGGGCACGAATGGCACGAGCCGCTCGTGCTTGAGCTTGGCGAACCAAAGGTCCTGCGCGAGGCCGTCGTGCAGCTCGCGCGCGACGCGCGTGCGTTCCTCGAGGGTCGCCCGTTCGGCCTCGGACAGGCGCAGCCGATCGAGCGCGGCGTAGGCCACGCGCAGCGCCCGCAGGTCGGAACGTGACTCAGCGTTGATGCCCAGCAGGAGCACCACGAAGAACGCCAGGCGAAGCGCGTCACTGGTCGTGACCAGACCGGCGTAGATGCCCGGGTAGAACAGGAAGTGGACCTCGGCGAATGCGCCGATGAGCATCGCCAGCGCCAGGTAGCCGTCAGCCACCGGACCGTCGCGCAGGTACGAGCGCCGGTACAGCCACGCGCCGACGAGGTAGATGCCCACGCTCACTGCCTGCAGCAGCGTCGCAAGCCCGGTCACGTCGGGAAGTCGGCCGGAGAAGCTGGGCTCATCGATCATCTTCTGGATGCCGTCGGGGCCGACAAACGGCGGCAGCAGGGCGTCGAGGTTGGGCAGCTGCTCGCGCAGCAGGTAGAGCGCGGCGGTGATGAGCGTTAGCACGACCACGGGCAACAACAACGTCCGCCTGGTCCGCGGAGCCCGATGCACGATGTTGAGTGCCGCCGCGCCGCCAACCACCAGGATCACGCCGGACACCAGCCGGCCGACCGTCGTGACGTAGATCGGCAGCTGCTCGGGTTGCCCGCCCAGCGAGAGGCCGAAGCGGGTCTCGACCTTGAGCACGATGATCGCCACGTTGACCAGCGCCAGCCAGCCCAACAGGAAGAAGGCGCTGCTCTGAAATAGCCCCGCCAGACGCCCGGATTCGCGATAGCGAGCCAACGCGAGTGCCGCGAGGCTGGCCGCGGCAAGCAGGGTCAGCGAGTTGACCGCGACATCGGTCGAGCGGTCAAGCAACGCGAACGACAGCGATGGATCGCTCAGGAACGCAAAGGTGACCAGGACCAGGCCGGCGGCCGTGGCGAACAGCACCAGGTCGAGCCGTCGAATCGCCAGTAGATCGCGTCGCTCGCGGAGCCGGTCCATGAGCCGATGATAGGTCCGCCGGCAGCGCCGGAACGAGGCGCGCCAGAAACGGAGAAAGTCGCGAGAAAGACTAGAGCCGGACCGCGCCCCAGCGCCGATCCGGCTCCCGTCGCGCTCGTCCTGCACACCCCGCCGTGTAAGGGTGGCGGCCAAGCTTTGATGTTCTATTTGGCGAGCCCATAGGACTCGACTGCGCAAATATTGACTCCGCGCCTCGCCGGCGAACATCCGAACTGCTACGGAATTGAGTACGGAGTCCGTTCTCCGTACTAAAGGCACCGGAAAATCGGGTCACGACCGTTATGCACTGATCTGGTCGCGAACCCTCCGGCGGCCCCTCGATCCGCGCGGCGCGCGCGTTCGGCGGGTTTCACGCAAAGTACGGGGATGCGCGCCGCCCGCCCCGACCGACATGCCGCCGAGTGGCAGGTGTGGGCGGCGCTGGGCATCGTGTATGTCGTGTGGGGCTCGACCTACCTTGCGATCCGGGTCATGGTCACCGGGCCGGGCGGTCTGCCGCCGCTGCTCGCCGGCGGCACGCGCCATGTGGTGGCCGCGGCCATCATCTTTTCGCTGCTCGTCCTATGGCGCGGCCGGGGCGCGCTGATGCTGCGCCGCTCGGAGCTGATTGGCGGGGCGATCGTGGGCTTGCTGCTGCTGCTGGGCGGCAACGGACTGGTCGTCCTGGGCGAGCAAGAGGTGCCGAGCGGCCTTGCGGCACTGATCGTGGCAGTGGTGCCGCTGTGCGTCGTCGTGATGCGCTGGCTCTTTCGCGAGCGCATCGGCACCGGCACGATCCTGGGGGTGATCGCCGGGTTCGCCGGCGTGGCCATCCTGATCGTGCCCGAAGGTATCTCCGGTCGGGTGGACGTCCTGAGCATGTTGATGCTCGTGGGCGCGGCGATCTCGTGGTCGATCGGCAGCTACATGTCGCGCCGGCTCGACATGCCCCACGATCCGCTCGCGTCGACCGGCGTGCAGATGATCGTCGGCGGCATCGGCCTGCTGGTAACCGGCGCACTGACCGGTGAGACGCTCCAGCCCGAGCAGTTCAGCGCCGCGTCGCTCCTGTCGCTGCTGTACCTGATCGTCTTCGGCAGCGTCCTGGCGTATACCGCCTACACCTGGGCGCTGATCCACACCAGCGTGTCGCGCGTTTCTACCTACGCCTACGTCAACCCGGTCGTCGCCGTGTTTCTGGGCGCCGTGCTGCTCAATGAGACCGTCGATCTGACGATGATGATCGGCGCGGCGGTGATCATCGTTGCGGTCTGGCTGGTCATCCGGACGGAGGCGCGTCGGCAGCCCGCGCGGGCGACGCCGGTGGAGGCCGAACCGGTCGCCTGAGGCGTTTTGAGTCGGCCGTTTTCAGTCGGCTTTCAGGTCAGCCAGGATCTTCGCCAGCTCGCGCGCGTTGGTCGCGCCGTAGTTCGCATAGCAGTTGTTCATCAGGACGTGCACGTCGCGCGTCTGCTTGCCGGCATCCGCCAGGCGCGGCGCCCATTCAGCGAGTTGCTCGCGGTCGTACAGGTACTGGAACCGCTCAGCCGGGGTGATGCCCTTCTTCTCCCAGTTCTCGGCGTTGCGCCCGTGAAAGCGCATGACCGCGAGATCGGGTGAGGTGACCGCCACCACCGGCGGGACGCTGCTCTTGAAGCCCTGCGGCTCGTCGACCATCACGAAGGGCAGCTTGTTGTCGGTCAGGAAGCGCAGCGTCCGCTCGAGGTTCTTGTCGTTGAACCACGACGCGTTGCGGACCTCGATGGCCACCGTGTGGCCCAGCATCTCGCGCGCTTCGAGGATCTGGTCCCGACTCTCGCTGATGGGAAAGAACCACTTTGGATACTGGAGCAGGATCGAGCCCAGCTGGCCCGCAGCGCGCAGCGGCTCCAGGCCCTCCATGAACATCGCGACAATCTGCTGGCGCAACTCCCTGGGCAGATCGCGCGCGTAGATCCTGGGTTTGGCCGACAGCTCCGCGGGCAAAGCCGCGCGAATGACCTTTGGCAGGCGCTTGGTCTCCGTGGGCTGGCCCGTCATCAGTGCGTGCGCCTTGACGTCGAACACGAAGTCGGGCGGCGTGCGGTCGCGCCACAGCTCGGCCGTTCGCGCGTTGGGCAAGGCGTAATAGGTGGCATCGATCTCGACCAGCGGGAACTGGCTGGCGTAGTACTGCAGCCGACTCTCCGCGCTGTCTGCGCCCGTGGGGTAGAACACCGTCCCGGCAGTCATGGTCGGGTCGGTCCACGAGGCGGTGCCGACGCGAACCGTTGCGCCGCCGGGAAGTGTGAGCGGCTCGACCGCCGCGTCGAGGACGTCCTTCGCCCGCTTCCCGGCCGTGTCCGGCCCGGGATCGTGCGGATCGACCTTGGCCACGACGCGCCTCTCCTAGAACACCTTGCCCGGGTTGAGCAGTCCGGCTGGATCGAGCGTGTGCTTGATGGCGCGCATGAGCTCCACGGAACGCGCGCCGCGCTGGAGCTCGAGCCAGCGCTTCTTGGCCAATCCCGTGCCATGCTCGCCGGTGATCGCTCCCCCTAGCGCCAGGGCGGCCCGATAGATCTCGTCGCGCACAGCATCGATCTGCGTCTCAGCGGTGGGGTCATCGCGATCGACGATGTACGTGGGATGAAGGTTGCCGTCGCCGGCGTGGCCGAAGACCCCCAGGCGCATGCGCTTCTCAGTCGCGATGCGAGCGATCGCGTCGATCATGTCCGGCACCTTGGAACGCGGGACGGTGACGTCGTCCATGCGCGCCGCGCCCATCTTCTCGAGTGAGCCGTGCGCCTCGCGCCGGGCCTGGCGCAGCCAGTCGGCTTCCTGCGCGTCCGCGGCGCGCAACACTGAAATGGCGCGGGCGGCGGTGCACGCCGCTTCAACAGCGGCCAGCTGCGCCTCCGCGGCCGCGCCCCCCAGGTCTGACTCGACCATCAGCAGCGCGCCGGCGGTGCGATCCAGCCCCAGGTGGTGAACGTCGTCGACCGCCGCGATCGTGAACGCGTCCATCAGCTCGAGCGTGACCGGCACGACACCGGCGGCAGTGATCCCGGCGACCGCCTCGCCCGCGTCGTGGACCGTGGCGAAAAAGGCGATGAGCGTCAGCTTGGCGGGCGGCGTGGGCAGCAGCCGCACGGTGACTTCGGTCACGAGGCCTAGGGTCCCCTCTGAACCCACGAACAGCCCGGTCAGGTCGTAGCCGGCGACGTCCTTCTTGTTCTTGCCGCCGGTCCGGATCACCGAACCATCGGCCAGGACCACCTCCAACCCGGCCACCCAGTCGCGCGTGACGCCGTACTTGACGCAGCGCAACCCGCCCGAGTTCTCGGCGACGTTGCCGCCGATCGTGCACTGCTCGTAGCTTGCCGGGTCAGGCGGATAGAAGAGGCCCTGCTCGTTCGCCGCGCGGTTCAGCTCGGCGTTGATCACGCCCGGCTGGAGGGTCGCGGTGAGGTTGGCGGTATCGATCTCGAGGATGGCGTTCATCTTGGTAAACGCGACCGTCAAGGCGCCATCCACGGCGACCGCGCCGCCCGACAAACCCGTTCCAGCGCCGCGCGCGACGATGGGGACGCCTGAGGCGGATGCGAGCCGCACGATCTGGACGACATCGGCGGTCGAGGTCGGAAAGGCGACGGCCAGGGGCAGGCCGGCGTGGAGGAAGGCGGTCTCGTCGAATCGGAAGGATTCCGTGTCGGCCACGTCAATCAGCAGGCGCATGTCCGGCAGCGCCGAATGGAGCTCGTCGATCAGCGTGGCCACTGGGTAGAGGCTAACGCGATAGACGATCGTCGCGCCGTGACCCGGTAAGGCTCGACGAGGAGGCGTCGTCAGGCCGTGCGACAGGTGAGCCACGGCCGACTATCCTTCAGCCAATTACTCGCTTCTTTTGCAGGGGTCCCGATGAAGATAGGTGTGGTGAGGGAGCGCGCGCCCAATGAACGGCGTGTGGCGCTCGTTCCCGACGCGCTGAAGCAACTGCTCAGCGCTGGGGCGGAGATCCTGATCGAGCATGGCGCCGGCGATGGCGCGGCCTTGCCCGATTCGCTCTACGAGGCGGCCGGCGCCAAGATCGTCGACCGCGCCACGCTCTATCAGGAAGTGGACGTCGTCGTTCGCGTCCAGAAGCCTGAGGCTGAGGACGCCAAGTCGCTCCGCTCCGGCCAGGTTGTCGTGGGCCTCCTCCAGCCGCTGTTCGATCCGCAGCTCATGGCCGCGCTCGCGGCGCAAGGCGTCACGGCGATCAGCCTGGATGCCATCCCGCGGACGCTGTCGCGCGCGCAATCGATGGACGTCCTCTCGTCGCAGGCGAACGTGGGTGGTTACCGCGCGGTGCTGATCGCGGCCGAGAACTACGGCCGCTATTTCCCGCTCCTTACTACCGCCGCAGGCACGGCTCGCCCCGCGAACGTGCTCATCCTGGGAGTGGGCGTTGCCGGCTTGCAGGCGATCGCCACGGCACGCCGCCTGGGTGCGCTGGTCAAGGCGTACGACGTCCGATCGGAGACCAAGGAGCAGGCCGAGTCGCTGGGCGCCCAGTTCATCGTGCTGAAGTCGGTCGCTGACGCGTCTGGCACCGGCGGCTATGCCCGCCAGCTCACACCAGAAGAGCAGGTTGCCCAGCAGGCCGAGCTCAACGGCTTCATCAGCTCCATGGACGTCGTCATCACGACAGCGCAGGTGCCCGGGCGCCGGCCGCCAGTGCTGGTCACCGCCGACGCGGTCAGACAGATGAAGCCCGGATCGGTCATCGTCGACATGGCCGCCAGCGCGCTGGGCGGCAACGTCGAGCTGTCCAAGCCCGACGAGACCGTTGTCACCGATAACGCCGTGACCATCCTCGCTCCGACCAACCTGCCGGCCACGATGCCGGCGGGCGCGAGCCAGTTCTACGCCCGCAACCTGTCGGCGTTCCTGCTCCACTTCCTCAAGGACGGCGTAATGAACATCGACCTCACCGACGAGATCACCGCCGCGACGGTCATCACGCATGGTGGCGCGGTCGTGCAGGAAGCAACCAAGAAGGTGCTGGAGACGGCCAAGTGAGCCCTGAGCTACTCAACGCGCTGGCGATCTTCGTGCTGGCCATCCTGGTCGGCTTCGAGGTCATCAGCAAGGTCCCGGCGACGCTGCATACGCCGCTCATGTCGGGCGCCAACTCGATCCACGGCATCGTCATCGTGGGCGCAATGCTCATCGCCGCCAGCGCAGACAACTGGCTCTCGTACCTGTTGGCCTTTGTGGCCATGGTCTTCGGGGCAGCCAATGTCGTGGGCGGCTACGTCGTGACCGACCGGATGCTCCAGATGTTCCGCAAGCGCGAACCGGCCAAGCCGGTCGCGGAGGCCGAAAAGTGAGCCAGCCAACAACCGACGCACTCGTCTTCCTGGCCTGGCTTGTCGGCGCGGCGGGCTTCGTCCTTGGCCTGCACCAGATGAACTCGCCGGCCACCGCGCGGCGCGGCAATCAGCTCAGCGCGGCCGGCATGGGCCTCGCGATCGTGGCCACATTCCTGTGGCTGCTCACACCGGGCAACCCCATCCGGCCCGGTGGCATGGGTGTCGAGGCCATCGGGATCATCCTCGTCGGCTTCGTCCTGGGTGGCGGCATCGGCCTGTGGATGGCGCGCAAGGTCGCCATGACGGCGATGCCCCAGCTCGTGTCGCTTTTCAACGCGGTTGGTGGTGGCGCGGCCGCCCTGGTCGCAATCGATGACTACGTGCACATCGTCGGCACGCCCGAGCTTTCGATCTCGACCGCGATCTTCGTCGTTCTTGGCGCGGTCATCGGCTCAGTCACCTTCTCCGGTTCGCTCATTGCGTCGGGCAAGCTGCAGGGCCTCGTCCCGGGCCAGCCCGTCACCTTCCCCGGCTCGCGCGTGGTCACGGCGCTCACTGCCCTGGGCGCGGTCGTTGGCCTGGTCGTGCTGGTGGCCGCCGCGGCGGGCATCCTGACGCTCAGCGTCGAGATCCAGCTCGTCGCCCTTGGCCTGATCGTGGCCGCGGCGCTGATCTTCGGCATCACGCTGGTGCTGCCCATCGGCGGTGCCGACATGCCCGTCGTCATCTCGCTCTTGAACTCGTTCACCGGCACGGCCGCGGCCATGGCCGGCTTCGTCATCGGCAACCCGGTGCTGATCATCGCCGGCGCCCTGGTCGGCGCCTCGGGCGGCATCCTGACCAAGCTCATGGCCGATGCCATGAACCGGTCCATCGGCAACATCATGGTCGGTGGCTTTGGCACCGGCGACAGTGGCGGTGGCGCGGGCCCCGCCGGCTCCACGGGGAGCGTCCGTGAGATTGGCGTCGATGACGCGGCGATCCAGCTGGCATATGCCCAGAAGGTCGTGATCGTGCCCGGCTACGGCCTTGCCGTGGCCCAGGCGCAGCACGCCTGCCGCGAGTTGGCCGACCTGCTGGAGCAGCGCGGCATTGAGGTCTCATATGCCATCCATCCCGTGGCCGGGCGCATGCCGGGACACATGAACGTGCTGCTGGCAGAGGCCAACGTGCCCTATCCGCAGCTCAAGGAGATGGACGAGATCAATCCCGAGTTCGAGCGCACGGATGTGGCGCTCGTGGTCGGTGCGAACGACGTCACCAACCCGGCTGCGCGCAGCAACCCCAAGAGCCCCATCTACGGCATGCCGATCCTGGACGTCGACAAGGCGCGCAGCATCATCGTCATCAAGCGCTCCATGCGCCCCGGCTACGCGGGCATCGACAACGAGCTGTACGCCGATCCCAAGACGGGGATGCTCTTCGCAGATGCGCGCGAGGGTCTGGCAGCACTGACCGCGGCGGTGAAGGAGCTCTAACTCTCCGCCAGATCAATATGCTTGGCCGCATGGCGGGTCGAGTGGCCGTTGCCCGTGTTCTCTGCGCGATTGCTCTGTTTGCGTTCGCGCTGAGCCTGCCCACCCGGGTGCTGGCCGCGCAGGTGGTCATCGAATCGGCCGGTCCGCTGAGCCAGATCTTCATCACCGACGACCTGTCCTGCCAGGTTGCCTACGCGGGTGATCCAGCGTTCGAGTTCTTCCCGTCCGAATCGGAGGTCGGCAGCTGTGGCACCTGGGTGGCGACCGGTGCCACTGTCTGGGGCCCCGCCGGCGGCTCGGCCACCTTCACTCCGTACACGATCGTCAGCCAGACGCCGGTCAGCGGCAGCGGCACGGTGGCTGATCCGTTTCGCGTCGTGACGGTCGTTGACCTGGGTGACGCCGGCCTGCGACTCACCGAGACCGACAGCTACGCCGTTGGCAGCCGCTCATACCGGACTGACGTTTCGCTGGCCAACATAGGCGCCGCCGGCCAGAGTGGCGTGCTCTACCGCGCCGGCGATTGCTACCTGCAGGGCAACGACGCGGGCTTCGTGCGTGTCGACGGCGGCTCGCCGGCGTGCATCGTCGATCCGGCGCTTGGTCGGCGGGTCGAGCAGTGGCTGCCGATAACGGGGGGCAGCCATTACTTCGCCGGTGGCTACGGCGACGTGTGGACGCGCATCATGAGCCAGGCGCCCTTCCCCGACACCTGCACCTGTACCGAGCAGACCGTCTTCGACAACGGCGCCGGCCTGTCGTGGCAGTTCAACATCGCGCCCGGCGCGACCGCGGTCTTCTCCCAGGAGACCTTCTTCTCGCCGGTGGGTGGGTCGCCGGCGAGTAGTCAGTCGCTCATGTCGTCGGTGCCCGACCCGCTCCACATCACGCTCGATCCGGTCGTGGTCGCCCAGAGTGTCGCCGTGACGGCGGGCGTGATCGTCCTCGTGCCGTTCCCGAGCGCGCTGTTCAACAACACGCTAGAGGAGAACTACGCCGAGGTCATGGGCTGGCTGGCGCGGCTCCAGGCGGGGGCGAAGCGCCTGTGGGATCGCTTTCTCGCCTGGATCCGAAGGACTCAGCGCGGGACCGATCAGTCGTTGCCCACGACCGCAACAGCGCCGGAGCACACCGCTGCCGACACCCAGCTGGCCCCCGCAGCCGCCGCCGCTGACCCATGGCGATCGCCGCTGCGCATTGCCGGCTTTGTTCTGCTGACCGCGCTGCTGTACGCGTTCCTGGATCCGACCTTTGGCTTCAGCCTCAACTCCCTGGCGGAGCTGGCCGGCCTGGCGCTGGGCCTGTTCGCGGTGATGCTCGCCTGGGGCGTGCCGCTCTTCATCATGGCTCGGCGCGATCACTTTGCGCTGACAGTGCGGGCCTTGCCGGCGACGATCATCGTGGGCGTGGCGTGCGTGCTCATCAGCCGCTTTGCCAACTTCCAGCCGGGCTACCTGTATGGGTTGATCGTGGGCTTCCTCATGGCCCACGGCATCGAGGGGCGAATCGAAGGTCGCGCCAAGGCAATCGCTGTGGCGACGACGCTCGTCGTGGCCCTCGCGGCGTGGATAGGTCTGGCACTCCTGCGCGGCACGGCGGCGGGCGCTGACTTTGGCACGGTCCTGCTGGAGGCCGCCGCGGTGACCGTCGTGGTTGCGGGGCTCGAGAACGCGGTATTCGCGATGCTGCCGCTGCGCTTCATGCCCGGCGAGGCGGTCTTGCGGTGGAATCGCCGGGTGTGGATCGCCCTGATGGCGATCGGGTTGTTCGGCTTCGTGCACGTGCTGCTCAATCCGGCCGCCGGGGCGGGCTACCTGGCCGACTCGACACGCACCTCCTTCGTCACCCTCATCCTCCTGCTGGCGTTCTTCGGCCTTGCGTCAGTGCTCTTCTGGGCGTTCTTCCGATTCCGACCAAAGAGGCATGGCGCATGACGCACCGGGTCGAGCTCCAGCTGGAAGTGGACGCGGCGCGCGACGCGGTGTTCGCGCTGTTTGCGACTGAGATCGGGCTGCGGCAGTGGCTTGACGCCGCCGACCTCGAGCCGCGCGTCGGCGGATTGTTGCGTGTCCGCATGCGCGACGCCACGGCGACCGGCAAGGTGCTTGCCGTTGACCCACCGCAGCACATGTCGTTCACCTGGGAATGGGCCGGCGGCAGCACCGCGCAGCCCATGGTCGTGGCGTTTGATGCGATCGACCACGGCGCACGCACCCACGTCACGCTGCGTCACACCGGCCTCCGCACCCAGGCGGAGCTGGACCTGCACAACGAGCTGTGGCGGCACTGGCTGGAACGATTCGCGGAGGCCGTGCGCGAGGCGGCGCGAAAGGCGCCGCACGAGGTCGTCCCCGGCTAGCCCTTGTACAGCGCCGCTGCCCGGCGCAGCTCGGCCGCGACCTCGTCGCGCAGCGCGGCCGGCTCGAGCACTTCCGCATCCGCGCCCCAGCCCAGGATCCAGATGCGGATCTCGCGCTGGCCCGCGATCTGGCCGCGCCACAGCAGTGTGCCGTCATCTTGCGGCTCGAGCTGCTGCGAGGGATGCCAGCGCGTCTCGGCAGCGCGCTTGGCGACGGCGGCTGAGAAGCGGATGACGACCTGCACCGGCTCCTCGTCGGCGATCACGTCCCACGCCTTGAGCAGCTCGCGCGCCGGCGACTCGTCGCCTTCCGGGGCGGGGAACGTTTCAGGGGTGAGCGACGCCGCGAGGATCCGCTCCACCTTGAACGTGCGCCGCGCCTTGCGGCTCTCGTCGTAGCCGATGAGGTACAGCGCGTGGGTCAGCGCCGACGGCTCGATGGCGAGCGGCCGGACGCGCGTCTTGCGGGCCTGCTTCTGGGGGTCATAGACGCCCGAGTCGTACTCGATCTGGACCACCCGCCGGTTGGCCCATGCCTCCGCCAGCACCCGGAAGACGCGCGTGAACCGATCGTTCGGCGGCGTGGTCGAAAACGCGTCGACCGTTGCCTGGATGTGCGTGGCCAGGACGGGCGGCAGGATCGAGGCGAGCTTGACGAGCGCGCCGATCAGCTCGGTGTCGTGCTCGTCACTCGCCTTGGCCAGCATTCGCGCCGCCAGGAACAGGGTGGTCGCTTCGTGCAGCGTCAACGCCAGCGGCTGGAGAAAGGCGCCCTTGTCCAGCCCGAACTTGCCCTCGTCGTTCCAGATGGGCAGCCCGGCCTGCACGTCCATCGCCAGGACGTCGCGATAGACGGTGCGCTTCGACACGCCGATGCGGTCGGCCAATGCCTGCGCGGAGATGCCGTCCGGGTAATCCTTCAGGATCATCGCGATCTTGAGGTAGCGCGCCGCGCGATCCCATTTGCCGATGTGTTCGGTGGCGGGGCTCACCCGCTCACGGTAGCAGCGAAATCAGGCCGCTGAGAATGCCGGCTGGGGCTCGAGCGGAGTGGGTTCGGTGGGCTGGAAGTCGGAGACCAGCATCAGCCCTTCAGCGGCGGTCGCGATGCGATCCCGGCCGGAGCGCTTGGCGGCATAGCAGGCGCGGTCGGCGGCCAGGATGATCGAAGCGGCGTCCTGGGCGTCGCGCGGGTAGGCGGCAACGCCCACTGAGCAGGTCACGCCAACGCCCTTCTCGCGACCCTCCATGTCGGCCACGGCTTCGTGCACCTTGGTGGCCACTGTCCGAGCACCGGTCAGGCCCGTGTCCGGCAGCAGCAGCACGAACTCGTCGCCACCGAAACGGAACACGAGGTCGCTGTCGCGGCACGACGAGCGCAGCCGATCGGCGACCTGCTGCAGCATGACGTTGCCCGCCTGGTGGCCGTAGCGGTCGTTGTATTCCTTGAACCGGTCGAGATCGACCATCAGCATGCCGAAGCGCTCCTGGCGATCAACCATCCGCGTCAGCTGCTCGGTCAGCGAGCCGTGGTTGAGCAGGCCGGTCAGGCGGTCGGTCTCGGCCATGATCTCGACCGCGCGGTGCGCCTCAGCGTTGCGCAGGGCGATCGAAACGTGCGCTGCGAAGAGCTTGACGAGCTCGAACTCGTCCTCGCTGAAGCGCGCATCCGCGCCCAGGCGCTCAATCGTGAGCGTGCCGCGGATGCGGTCGGTTTCACGCAGCGGAGCGACGATCATCGCGCCTGAGTGGGGGCCGGTCGACGCGAAGTGGTAGACGCGTGGATCGTTCAGCTGGTCCTGGACGAGCTGGGCCTCGCCGGTCCTGAGCACGTACCCTCCGACGCCCTGATCGTACGGCAGCACGGCCTGGAGATAGTCCGACGCGTGGCGGCCGCTGGCAAAGATGGGTCGCAGCACCTTGGCCTCGACATCGTGCAGATCGACGCTGATGTTGTCCACCTGCACGAGCGACCGTAGTCGTTCGGCTATCTCATGCAGCAGGTTCTGGGTGTCGAGCGTGCCCAGGATCGACTCGGTCACGCGCAGCAGCTCACGCTGGCTGCTGACCTGGCGGGCGAGCGCCTCCGATTGGGCATGCAGGCGCTCGGTCACATCAGCGTTGGCCATCGCCTGCGCGGCGATCGCGGCATAGATCTCGAGCAGCCGCAGGTCGTCGGCGGTGAACTGGTTCAGGCCCAGCTTGGCCAGCACGATCACGCCCAGGACCTGGTCCTCGAAAAGCATCGGCGCGATCAAGAGCGACTCGTCGAGATCATCATCGGTGCCCGGGATGGTCCGGGCGCGTTTGTCGTGCGCCGCATCAGGGATGTTCTGCGCGAGACCAAAACGGGCGACCCAGCCGGTGATGCCTTCACCGACTTTCAGCCGGAGCTGGTCGCCATCTTCGGCCTCGTATTCGCCGATCTGGCCACGCCATGCCACCGGCTCGACCGTTTCGTCGACGACGCGGTAGACGCGGGTGTTGTGGGTGTCGATGAGCTGAACGAGCTCGGCGCAGATCGCCTGGCCAATCTCGGCCACGCTGCGCAAGCGGGTGAGCCGCGCGCCCAGCTGCTGGATCGACTGAAGCTGTGCTGTCCACGTCGCCATCTGGCTGTAGTCCTGGGCGCTGCGCATGACCGATGCCGCGTGGCGCGCGAGTCGCTCCAGCAGCGCGATATCGGCCGCGCTCCAGTCGTGCCGCTCATCGTGGTAGAGGCTCAGTACGCCGAATGACTCCTGGTCGAAAGCGAGCGGCGCAACCGCGATCGAATTGAAGCCTTCGCGCCGGATCGCCGTCCGCAGCTCGATTGAGCGCGGATCGTCGGAGTAGTTGATCGCGGTTACGACTCGTCGCTCGGACAATGCGGCTGCGGTCAGTGGCCGATGGGTAGCGTGCTCGAGGACCTGGCAGAACTCGGCCGACAGGTTGTGCGTCACGGTTGCTCGGAGTTCGCCATCGGCTGTCGCCAGGAAGACCGCCGCACGTTGCGCGCCGAATGCCTCAACCGAGCGTTCGACCAGCTGGTGCAGCACCTGGTCGGGATC
Source organism: Chloroflexota bacterium (assembly GCA_027346765.1). Next base: position 17,095 of record DAIERN010000001.1, read on the forward strand.
GAGCCGCGCGCTAAGGCCGTCCTCGATCGACAGCAACAGCTCAGCCCGCTTCTGGTGCTGCCTGATGTCTTCCATCCTGCTCGACAGGGCGACGGCCACGTCGAGTTGCGCGGCCACGGCCGCGAGCAGGGCCAGCTCGCCCGGGCCGTGGGTCTGCGTCGCTCCCGCGAGCACGAGCACTCCGCCCTGGGCGTGGCCGCCGCCGAAGGGCAATGCGGCCTGGTATGCGCCGTCGCGTCGCCGCGGCGTCGCGGTCAGGACTGCCTGGCACGCCGTGGCCCGTTGCACCAGGCGCGGGTCCGGTCGCATCGAGCCGACGATCTGGCGGGTTGGACCGTCGCGCTCGACGACCGCCGCCGCGCTGTAGCCCTTCTCGTGGCACAGCAACTGGACGACCGAGTCGATCGCGGACAGGGTGTCGGTGACGCTCACGGCCAGGCTGGCGGAGCGCATCAGCAGGCCATCGCTTGCCTGGGCCGCCGCGCCTGATGCGTGGCCGTTGGCACGCTGGGCAGGGGCATTGACTGATCGGCCATCCGTCTTTGCTCCGACCCGGTCTGAGTGGGCAAGGAAGCGCGCGATCTCCTGGCGCACGTAGCGCCGATCGCCGCGGCCGTTGATGCGCAGGCACGTCAGCGCACCCTGATCGGTCCAGCTGCGCACGGTGTTGGCGTGCACGCCGAGCATCCGCGCAGCATCACTGACGCTGAGAAGTTGCCGGGTTGCAGGGGCGCTCGTGACGGGGCTCCAATCGACTGTAGGAAATGTCAAGAAGTGCGATTACCTATAAGACAGCCCGAGCCTACCCAGCCGCACCTCACCCGCCATTGACACAAAGGTCCCACTGCCCGCTGGACTGTCGTGCGGGGCGTGGGCCCCGATTTCAGCGCTTGGCGGTCACCCGGAGGTAGGCAACCGTGGCCAGGGCGGCCGACACACCCACCGCGAGCACGAACAGCAGCGCCAGCAGGGGTGCCCCAACCAGGGGCGCGCCGGCGCCCGCACGCGGGTCGACCGGCAGCCCGATCACCGGGCTGGGCGCCGGCGACGGCGACAAGGGCGATGGGCTCGCGGCCAGGACAGGCGCTGCCAGCGCCGTGGCGGCGAATAGCGCCAGTCCTGCGGCAAGGACGAGCAGCGTCAGCCCCGCGGCGATCAGCACGGCCGCGGCGGCGACTCGCGCCCTGGCGCCACTTGCCAGGATACGCATCGCGGCCGGCCGATCCAGGATCGTCACGATGAGCGGCCGGCCAAGGCCCGCGGTCAGGACGGGCTGGCCGCCGCGCAACACGGGGGTGCCGCAGGCGGTGACGTGCTCCACGGCGGAAAGCTGCTCGTAGGTCAGGCGGACCGCCGCATCAGGCGCAGCGCCGGCAGCGGCAGTGGCCATGTCGCCGTGCAGCTCAGCCACGCGGCCGGTGGCCACGCGGGGGATGGCCACGAGGCCGTCGCCCAGCGCGTCCTGGTCGATCGCCATGAAATCCGAGCGCGACTCAACTCCGAACGCCACCGCCTCACGCTCGTCGAGCACAGTTCGCCATTTGCCACCGGCGCCTTCCACCTCCAGGCGGGTGCGCCGGAAGACGAGTGGCCGGTCGTTGTCATCGGGGAATTCTTCGTCGCTGCTGACCCGGCCGCTCACGCGCACGTATACGGGCGGCCCGGCGGCGAGTTCCCGGCACTCAGCAAGCGGCACTTCGCGCGCCGCGGCGAGGGTACGGCCCAGCCGAAAGCGTGGGCCAAGGGTCCGCAGCAACAGGAGCGCAGCCGCGAGCACCAGCAGGCCGAGGAGCGCGAGGGCCAGGGAGGCGCTCAATTACGTGGCCGAGTGGGGCAGCTGGCGGTGGCGGCGCAGCTCCCGGGCAAAGCGAAACCCGGAGAAACCTTCACGAGGCGTGGACCTTGATGTAATCGCGGTCGCTAGCGTCGCTGCTGACCCCTCCGGGCTGGCGCAACGGTAGCCACGCCGTTCGCGCGGAGTCAATGCGGTTGTCCACCGTGGGTCGCAGCCGCTGAGCGTCTTGTCCACCGGTTATCCACCAAGACGGTGCCTGCTGACACCAGCCTGCATTCACGCGGAGCGCCCTGAATCAGCATCGAGGTACACGTGCCCGCCGGCGTAGGTCGTCAGATCCAGCCGGCCGGCGATGAGCGCTGCGTCAATGATCACGTCGGTGTGGGCGGCGCGCCACGCCACCTCGCCGTTGCGGCGCAAGGCGATAGTCTCGATCTCGCTCTGCAACAGCACGTGGTCCAGCCGCGACGAGGCCAGGATGGCGACGATGGGTGAGCCGCTCGCGTGGGTCCAGGCAAGCGATCCCGAGCGCGGCTCGATCGCGTACAGGACAAAGCCGTAGGCGACGAGCAGCAGGCCTGCCTCGTCCCAGAGCGCGCCTGTCGGGTCGGCGTAGATGGGTGACGCGAAGCGGCCGGTCCAGCTTCCGGCCGGCGACTCGACGCGCAGCTCCAGCCGACACATCCGATCGGGCTCAGATCCGGCGAGGGGTCCATGGTCGACCAGCGTGCCCACCGCCTCTGAGATGGCAAACATCTCTGGCCCGCCGCCGCTGCCCGTCCAGCGGTAGCGCGCCGCGATGCCGCCGGGGTACTGCACCGCCAGGCGCTCAGCCAGGCGCTCATCCTCACCGCGCATCGCGGTCACGACTGGGCGTTGGCGGGCACCGACTGCGGGCCGCCGTCGCGCTCGGCAGCGATGGCCGTGACCGTGGCGTTGGCCAGGACGCGCAAGGTCGCGGGCGCGACCGGGAACACGGCGTTGGGCGTGCCCGCCGCTGCCCAGACGAGCTCGAAGCGGCCCAGGTCCGGGTCCATGAGGGTGCGTATCTGCGTGGCGTGGCCGAACGGCGGAATGCCGCCAATGGAGAACCCGGTCAGCTCGCGCGCCTCATCGGCGGTTGCGCGTCGGATCGTCGGTTCGGTCAGGGTCGTCGCCAGGAGGGCGACGTCGACCGTGTTGGCGCCGCTCGCGAGGACGAGCCACGGCCTGATGCCGTTGGCGCCGTCGGCGACGAAGATGAGGCTCTTCACGATCTGGCCCACTTCAGCGCCGACTGCCGCAGCTGCCTCAGCCGCGGTGTGGGTCGAACGCTCGAACAGCTTCACCTCGAGCTGGACGCCTTTGCGCGTTGCAGCGTCGAGCACACGCTGGACCGCAGGTGGGAACGGGGACATGCAGCCGAGTCTAGCGGCAGCGGCGGGCGAGTAGAATTCACTCAATTCAACACCGGGACAGGGGAGCGCCACCAACGCGCTGAGAGTGCGGCCTAGCCGCAGACCCTAGGAACCTGATCTGGTTCGTACCAGCGAAGGGAGTCCGAGACAAGCACTCTGTCCCCACCAGATGGAGGCTTGCGCGTGTTCGTAACCCTGATCGTTGCCGACGGTGACGTCCCGTCACGCGCTGCGGTCGATCAGCTGCTGGGCGCCGCGCCGCAGCTGGTCATCGCCGCCGACGGCGGCGCACTGAAGGCAGAGGCGTTGGGCTATCCGCCGCGCGTCGTGGTGGGTGACGCGGACTCCCTCGCGCCAACAGACGTGGAGCGCTTCCGCGCGGCCGGCGTGGACGTCCTCATCCGGCCCCCCGACAAGGACGAGAGCGACACCGAGCTGGCGCTGGACGACGCGCTGAACCGCGGCGCCACGCGCGTCGTCATCGTCGGCGGCTTTGGCGGTCGGCGGCTGGAGCACACCCTCGCCAACGTCCTGCTGCTCGCCTCGGAGCGGCTCAAGGGGCGCGACATCTGCCTGGCCGACGGCGCGAGCACGCTGCGCGTCATGCACAGCAACGAAACGCTCGAGATCAACGGTTGGCCGCACGACTACGTCTCGCTGCTGCCGCTGACGTGGCACGTGTCCGGCGTAACGACCGTGGGCCTGCGCTACGCGTTGACCAACGAGATGCTCGAACAGGGCCCGGCGCGCGGGTTGTCGAATGAGCTGACATCCCACACGGCGACCATCCAGATCGACCAGGGCCGGCTGGCCGTCGTGCACACGCGAAGAAACGAGGTTGACCGATGAACCGACCGATTCTGCTGACGCTTGCGGCTCTCGCAGCCGTTGTCGTCATCGTTGTCGCCGCCTTGTCCGGATTTGGCACGACGCCCAATCCGGACGCGCTGGGCACCCCCGAGCCGACGCCAACCAAGGCTCCTCCGCCCACCCAGCTCACCCTTCTGACCCATGACTCGTTCGCGGTCACACCAGAGGTTCTGGCGCTGTTCGAATCGGACCACAACGCCAAGGTCAACGTCCTCCGCGCGGGCGACGCCGGCGCGATGGTCAACCAGGCGATCCTGACCAAGGACAGCCCGGTGGCTGACGTGCTGTTCGGCGTCGACAACACCTTCCTGTCGCGCGCCCTGGACGCGGGCATCTTCGAGCCGTATCACGCGACTGGCGTCGACGCGGTGCCCGCCGCGCTCCGGCTTGACGCGCGCGAGCGAGTGACACCCATCGACTACGGCGACGTCTGCATCAACACCGATCTCGCGGCCTACAGCGCCGCCAACCCGGCGCCGCAGACCCTCGAGGATCTGGCCAAACCTGCTTACAGGTCACAGCTGGTGGTCGAGGACCCGGGCACCTCCTCACCGGGGCTCGCATTCATGCTCGCGACCATCGCCCACTTCGGCGAGAGCGGCTCGTACACGTGGCTCGACTACTGGCGCGACCTGCGCGCCAACGACGTGTCGATCGTGTCTGGCTGGGAGGAGGCCTACGACAGCACCTTCTCCGGTGGCTCGGGCGGCGGCGACAGGCCGTTGGTCGTTTCCTATGCGACGAGTCCTGTGGCCGAGGTCTTTTACGCGCCCTCGCCCCAGCCCGCCCAATCGCCCACGGGCGTGATGACCGACGGCTGCTTCCGGCAAGTCGAGTTTGCCGGAGTGCTGGCGGGCGCAAAGCAGCCCGACCTGGCCAAGGCGCTGGTCGACTACATGCTCACGCCGACCTTCCAGGCCGACATCCCGCTCAACATGTTCGTCTTCCCGGCGGTGCCCACCGCCACGGTGCCGCAGGTCTTCAATGACTTCGCGGTGCAGGTGCCGGCGCCGCTGACCATGGCGCCGGAGGAGATTGGCGCGAACCGCGACCGCTGGATCAACGAATGGTCAGCCGCCGCCCACTGACCACGGTCGCGCTGGCGGTGCTGCCGCTGGCGTTCATCGCCCTGTTCTTCGTCTGGCCCGTGGCGAGCATCCTGGTGCGCGGCCTCGCGCCCGGCGGGACGCTTGATCTGGCTGTGCCGGTGGCGGTGCTGACGCGGCCCGAGACGCTGAGCGTCTGTTGGTTCACCTTCTGGCAGGCGGTTGTCTCGACGCTGCTGACGCTCGCGCTGGGGCTGCCCGGCGCATACGTCCTCGCGCGTTTCGACTTCCCGGGCCGGCGCCTGCTCAACGCGCTCGCGCTGGTGCCGTTCGTTCTACCCACGGTCGTGGTGGGTTCCGCCTTCCTCGCCCTGATCGGGCCGAAGGGCGCGCTGGGCCTGCGGCTGGACCACACGATCTGGGCCATCCTCGCGGCGCACGTCTTCTACAACTGCGCGGTCGTCCTGCGCCTGGTGGGTGGCGTCTGGGCACAGCTCGATCCAAGGACAGAGGAGGTGGCGCGCGTCCTGGGCGCGAGCCGCTGGCGGGCCTTCCGCCAGGTGACCTGGCCGCTGCTCCGGCCGGCCGTGCTGTCCGCCACCTCGATCGTGTTCCTGTTCACGTTCACCTCGTTCGGCGTGATCCTGATCTTGGGCGGCTACGGCTATTCGACGATCGAGGTCGCGGTGTATCGCGCGGCCGCGGTGCTGCTCGACCTGCCTGCCGCGGCCACACTGGCGCTCCTGCAGCTGGCCTTCCTGGCTGCCCTGCTGGTCGTGTATGGGCGTGTCGCGGGCAATGGCGCGATGAGCCAGCGGCTCACGGCAGCCCGGGTGGCAGCGCGGCGACCCCGGGGTCGCGCGGAGTGGGCGTTCGTCGGCGCCACCATCGGCCTCCTGGCGCTCTTCCTTGGCCTGCCGCTGGCGGCGCTCGTCGAGCGCGCCCTGGCCGGATCGAACGGCTACGGTCTGGAGAACTTCAGCACCCTCTTCGGCGAAAGCGCGCGCGGCGCGCTGTTCGTGCCGCCCATCGATGCGATCCGCAACTCGCTCGCCTTCGCGACCGCGGCCACGGCGATCGCGCTGCCGCTGGGCCTGCTCGCGGCCGCGGTCATCGCTTATCGCCGGGGCAGGCTCGCCACCGCCTTTGATGCGCTCCTGATGCTGCCGCTGGGCACCTCGGCGGTGATCGTCGGCTTCGGCTTTCTCGTGTCGCTGGGCCAGCTGCCCTTCGACCTGCGCACGTCGCCGCTGTTGATCCCCGTCGCCCACGCGCTCGTCGCTTTGCCCTTCGTCATCCGCGCAACCGTCCCGCTGTTGCGCTCGATCGATCGCCGCCTCAAGGAAGCCGCGGCGGTCCTGGGTGCGTCGCCAGCTAGGACGTGGCGGATGGTCGAGCTGCCCATGGTCGGTCGGGCGCTGCTGGTCGGAGGCTCGTTCGCATTCGCAGTTTCGCTGGGCGAATTCGGCGCAACGCTCTTTATCGTCCGACCCGACGCGCCCACCATGCCCATCGCGATCTACCGACTGCTCAGCCAGCCCGGCGCGCTCGCCTTTGGCCAGGCCATGGCCATGGCCACCGTGCTGATGGCGGTGACCGCGATCGCGGCGCTGGCGTTCGACCGGCTGCGGACGACGAGTGTGGGCAGCACCTGATGCTCCGCCTCGAGGACGTCCGGGTTAGCTTTGGGGCCACGACCGCCCTTGACCGCCTCAGCCTGGACCTTGGCCCCGCCGAGCGCCTGGCAGTCCTGGGACCCAGCGGCTCGGGCAAGTCCACCCTCCTGCGGGCAATCGCCGGATTGGAGCCGCTCGCCGGCGGGCGGGTCACCTGGGCCGGCGCGGATCTCGCCCATGTCCCCGTCCACCAGCGCGGCTTTGGGCTGATGTTCCAGGACTACGCGCTGTTCCCCCATCGCGATGTCGCCGGCAACGTGGCCTTTGGGCTCGAAACACGTGACGTGCCCGCGGCACGGCGGGCGGGGCGCGTCGACGAAGTTCTGGCGCTGGTCGGGTTGCGCGGCTACGGCCCGCGGCGCATCGATCAGCTGAGCGGCGGCGAGCAGCAGCGGGTCGCGCTGGCCCGCGCCCTCGCACCCACGCCGCGGCTGCTGATGCTCGACGAGCCCCTGGGCGCGCTCGATCGGGGCCTGCGGACGCGGCTGCTCGACGAGCTCGCCGGGTTGTTCGCGCAGCTTGGCCTGCCGATCATCTACGTGACCCATGACCAGGAGGAGGCGCTGGCGCTGGGCGAGCGCGTGGCCGTGCTGAACAACGGCCGGCTCGAGGCGGTCATGCCAGCGCGCGAGCTCTGGCTGAAGCCGCCGAACGAGTTCGTGGCACGCTTCCTGGGCTTGAACAACGTCCTGCCGCTGTCCGGCGGCGGCAGCTCCGTCACCACACCGTTGGGCGCGCTCGCGCTGGGCAATGCACGGGCCGACTCGACCCGGGTGCTGATTCGACCCGACGCGCTGAAGCTCAGCGCTGACGGGCCGCTCAGTGGGGTAGTGGAGGCGGTCACCTTCCGCGGTGAATCAACGACGATCCTCGTCCGACCCGCGGGCTGCGACGACGGCCCGCCGCTGGAAGCGCACCTCAAGACTGCCGACAGCGCCCCGCCGGTGGTCGGTCAGACGGTCACCCTTGCGGTCGAGCCGTCCGGCGTGGTCTTCCTGCCCTGAGCGCATAATCGGCCGATGGAGATGCTTGCCACACAGATGCCCGAGGTGGGTCAGGCGGCGCCACCGGTGAGCCTGCCCGACGACACCGGGACGACGCGCGACCTGGCTGAGCGGCGCGGCCACTGGACGGTGCTGTACTTCTACCCCAAGGACGACACGCCCGGCTGCACCACTGAGGCGTGTGAGTTCCGCGACATCAACTCGGACATGACCGCGCACGATGCCGAGGTGTGGGGCGTGAGCGTACTGGGCAGCGGCAGCAAGGCCGCCTTCAAGCGCAAGTTCGGGCTCAACTTCGTGCTCCTCGCCGACGTCGACCACGCGGTTGCCGAGCGTTACGGCGCGTGGGTCGAAAAGGTCAACTACGGCCGCTCATACATGGGCATCGGGCGCGCCACCTTCCTGGTCGATCCGGACGGCAAGATCGCCCACGTCTGGCCCAAGGTGAAGGCGCAGGGTCACGCCGCGGACGTGCTGGCGACACTCGATGCGGCACGCGCCGCGCGCGCCGGACAGAAGGCTGCGGAATGAGGCATCGCCCGTGGGGGGAGACGAACGATGCCTCGACCGAAAGGATATACCGCAGTTTGGGCGTCGCGAAGCGGTTTTGAAATACAAGTTACACCTTCAAAATGACCGACCAAACGACTGATCCTTTCGCTCCGGGCGCAACCCCCCACGAAGACCGGCCGGAGCGCGCGCTGGTGATCGTCGCCCACCCCGACGACGCCGACTTCGGGATCGCCGGCACCATGGCGCGCTGGATCAAGCTCGGGACGGTCGCGCGCATGGTCTGCTGCACGAGCGGCGATGCCGGCGCCGACGACGCCACGATCGATCCGCTGCAGCTCGCCCAGACACGCGAGGCGGAGCAGCGTGCGGCGGCCCAGGTCGTGGGCTACGAAGGCGTCGACTTCCTGCACCGGCCCGACGGCGCGCTGGAGAACGATCTGGCCCTGCGCGAGCAGCTCGTGCGCATCATTCGCGCCTTCAAGCCGGACGCGGTCATCGCCATGGATCCAACGGTGGTCATCTCGCCGCGCGGCTTCGTCCAGCACGTCGACCACCGCAACGCCGCCATCGCCGCGCTCGACGCCGTCTACCCGGCGGCGCGCAATGCGATGGCGTTCCCCCACCTGGTGACGGTCGATGGGCTCGCGCCGTGGGAGGTCAACCAGCTGTACCTGTTCTTCACCGATGCGCCAAATGCGTGGGTCGACACGTCAGACACGATCGAGACCAAGATCGCTGCCCTGCGCGAGCACGCCAGCCAGCTGCGCAAGCCCGAGGAGCTCGAAGGCATGCTGCGCGCCTGGGCGGCGGACAGCGGCAAGACCATCGGCACCGCCGCGGCCGAGGCGTTTCGCTGGTTGAAGCTCGATTAACCCGCAAGGACGATGCGGGCACCCGCTTGCGGGAGCCCGCGGAGGACACGCAGCAGCAGGCCGCAGCCGTCGCTGCGGAGACAGAGTTCGTTAGCGCGACTGCGCCATAGGGGGCACCAGCAATGGCCGGAGCCGGCCCCACATGTCCCACAGCTCATTCAGGCGCGAGCCGCGCGGACCCAGGATGTCGATCAGCCGACCCAGCGCAAGGTCCGGCGCGGCGGCGGACAGCCACTCCTCAACGAGCACGCGCGTGCCCTGCCACAGGCCGTCGATCGCCGCTTGACCGGCGGGCCGGCGGAGTGACCGGGGATCGTGGCCGGCGTGTTCGAGCGCCATGGCCAGCTCGCGCGGCCCGGGCGCGCGGCCGTTACGCCAACCGTCGTGGCCGTCGAAGCCGTAGCCCAGGTGGGTCAGGCTGGCGACCAGACGTCGGTCGTCGTCAACGGAGAACTGACTCCAAAAGGGATGGTTCTGCGGAAAGGCGAGCGCGCCATCTTCGAGCGCTCGAGCAGCGATGGCCTGGCGCAGCTCGAGCAGCAGCAGCTGCAGCCGGCCCGCCTCCGCGCCGGTTTCCTCGGCCAGTCGCAGGGTCAGGCCCAGCAAAGCCTGGCGGTCGCCGCGCAGCAGCAGCGAGATGGGCGCTGGGCCAGCAGCGGTTTGCGCCGCCGCCGCCGTCATGGGTGCCGTAGCCGTCGCCGCGATGCGCGCCAGCGCAGGGGTGGGCAATCGACCCGCCGCGTCCTCCTCGCACGCGGCGAGGGCACGACGTGCTTCCACGCAGGCCGCCTGGGCTGTCTCGGCGGCGATGCGCGCGGCATCAGCAGCCAGCTCAATGCCCGGCAACGCGCCCTCAAGCTCGGTGATCTGGCGCGTGACTTCCTCGGCGCGTTGATCGGCGAGCTCCAGCTCGCGGTTGAGCCGGTTGATCTCGCGCAGCCACTCACCGGCGGCGCCCTGAACATCGCCGTTCTGGCTGCCGTTCCTGGCGCGGGCGTAGCTCTCGCGGTAGGCCCGCCGCGCGTTCTCCTTGGCGTCGCTCAGCAGGCGACGGTCGCGCACCCGGGCATCGCTGTCGCGCTGCGCCTGGACTCGGGCGAGCATGAGCTTGGCGTCACGCAGCCGCTGGACGTGGACCTGCGCGGCCTGGGCCAGTCGCTCTGCTTCAGCGCAGCGGTAGTCGACCTCGGCCCGCGCCGGGGCGCAGGGACCGCTAGCCAGGGCGGGTGCCGCGGGGTGGGCAGACGCTACCGGCAGACCGGCGGCTGGAACGTCGACCATCGCCTGACCCTAAGCCGTGCCAATTGGGGCGACAATGTGACCTGTGGAGCGGTCCGGGGGTACCTGTGCGTCGGTCGGGGGCCTCACATGCCAGCCGCCGCGCCCGATGCTACGATCACTTGCGGTGCCAAAAGAGCCCAGCCCGACCCACGAGGTCTGATCCCACTTGGCCATCGATCCCAACCAGGAATTTCTGGTTCAGCCTGTCGACGCCTCCTGGCTTCAGTGCAACATCGAGTGCCAGGAAGCGTGCCCCGTCGGCACGAACTGCCGCGGCTATCTGAACCTTGCCGCTGAAGGGCGGTTCGAAGAGGGCTACATCCTCGCCCGCGAGCCCAACCCGGTCGCGGCCATGTGCGCCTATGTCTGCTCGGCGCCGTGCGAACGCGCCTGCCGCCGCGGCGACATCGACCGGCCGCTTGCCATCCGCGCCATGAAGCGCTTCCTGACCGAGTGGCATCAGGCCAGCGGCATCCCCGACGACATGCCCAACATCACGCCGCGCGACACCACGGTCGCGGTCATCGGCGCGGGACCGGCCGGCATCGCGGTGGCGCGGGAGCTGGCCGTGGCCGGCCACCAGGTCACCGTCTTCGACGAGCTGCCCTATGGCGGCGGCACGATGCTCATCGGTGTCCCCGCCTTCCGCCTGCCGCGCGAAGCCATCGAGATGGACCTCAAGCTGGTGGAGCGGCTGGGCGTCCGCTTCCGGTACGGCGTCCGGGTCGGCCGTGACGTCACCTTCGAAGACCTGCTCAAGCAGTACGACTCGGTGGCCATCTGCGCCGGCGCGATGAACGCCGTTGCCCTAGACGTGCCCGGTGGTGACCTCGACGGCATCCAGTACGGCGTCGACTACATGAAGAAGGCCAACCTGGGCGAGCCCATGACCGTGGGCAAGGACGTGGTCATCATCGGCGGTGGCTACACCGCGATGGACTGCTCGCGCACCTCGCTGCGTTACGGCGCCCAGAACGTGACGATCGCCTACCGCCGCACCCGCTCAGAGCTGGTGGTCGACGAGGAGGAGCTGGGCGAGACCGAGCGCGAAGGCGTGCGCATGGAGTTCCTCGTCAGCCCGGTGGAGGTGCTGGGCGATGACAACGGCAAGGTCCGCGCGGTCAAGTTCGTGCGCAACCGATTGGGCGAGCCTGACGCCACCGGCCGCCGCGCGCCGGTGCCCATCGAGGGCAGCGAGTTCGAGGTCAAGGCCGACACGGTCATCCCGGCCGTCAGCCAGGCCGCTGACAACACCTTCCTGCCGGTCGAGTCGAACTTCGAGATCAACCGCGGCCGGGTGCGCGTGGACCCCGGGACGTACGCCACCAACGTCCGCGGCGTCTTTGCCTGCGGCGATTTCGTGACCGGCCCGACCACGCTGATCGAGGCCGCCGGCCACGGCAAGAAGTGCGCCTACGCGATTGACCGCTACCTGTCCGGTCGGCGCGAGGTGGACGTGGACGCGAACGTGCGCATCGTCTCTTCGTGGCGCCACGAGATGCCCGAGTTCTACGACGTCCTGCCGCGCGTCCACGTGCCCATGGCCCCGGTCGCCGCGCGCATGCCCTCGACGGACCCGCACGTGAACTTCACCACGCCGGTTGAGCGCGGCTACAGCGCGCCGCAGGCGATCACTGAGGGCACGCGCTGCCTGATGTGCAACTACAACATCTGGTTCGACGGCTTCCGCTGCGTGCTGTGCGGCGCGTGCGCCGACGTCTGCCCCGAAGGCGTCATCCACATGATCGATATCAACCAGATGAAGTCGGAAGGCGCCTTGCCCGAGCTGGTGGATGCCTACGGCTGGTCGGAAGGCGCGGCCATGGTGCTCGATGAAGAGCGCTGCATCCGCTGCGCACTGTGCGTCAAGCGATGTCCGTATGACGCCATTACGATGGAGCGGTTCGAGCTGCAGGAGATCAGCAGCGACGGTCGCCTCTACAAGGAGAGCTACCGCGATACCCAGCTCGGACTGATGGGCATTGGTAACCGCGCCGAGGCGGGAGGCTTCGTTCGTTGAGAGACTTCTTCGAGCGTGTAGACGTGGCACTGAGGCGCAGCGCGCTGTGGCGTTCGCTGTTCCGCCAGCCCTACCCCACGGACGAACGATCGCGCGCCTACGCGGTCATGAACAACGTCTTCCTGCACCTGCACCCGGTGCGCGTCCGCCAGCACGCGGTCAAGTTCGCCTACACCTTCTGCCTGGGCGGACTGTCGTTCTTCTTCTTCCTCGTGCTGACCGTGACCGGCGTCTTCCTGATGTTCTACTTCGTCCCTGACCAAACAGTGGCGTACAGCAACATCCAGCAGATCAACAGCGCGGTGGTCTTTGGCGAACTGGTGCGCAACATCCATCGCTGGGCGGCGCACCTGATGGTGTTCTTCGTCTTCCTGCACATGATGCGGGTCTTCTACCACGGGGCGTACAAGCCGCCGCGCGAGTTCAACTGGGTCATCGGCACGCTGCTGCTGTTCTTCACCATCGCGCTGTCGTTCACCGGCTACCTGCTGCCG
>DAIERN010000200.1 GCA_027346765.1 Chloroflexota bacterium
TCGGGAACCCGCCCGGTCATCGTGCCGGTGTGCCAGTGTTCCAGGACACGGCCGGTGCAAAGCCAGAAGGGATAACTCTTGTCCGGAGCTTCAGCCGCCGGCTCGTAGGGGCGGGCCCAGATGACCGCCTTGCCGCCGTCCTCGCATCCGCCCTGAAAGCCGAAGGCGTCCGTGCTCACCTGATTGCGTCTCGTGGTCGCACTGCGCGGCTGGTCGTCTCGCTTGCTGCGAATGGCGAGCGCTCCTTCCTGACGGACCGGGGGAGGGCCGACTCACTGCGCTGGCAACCCCCTCTCCCGGCGTTGCTGAAGGCGACCGACGCGCTCCATCTGCCGGCTTACTCGCTGCTCAAGAAGCCGCTCGCGGAGACCTCGTTGCGGGCGGCAAGGGTTGCCCGCAAGGCCGGTGCGTGGGTGTCGGTTGATCTGGCGTCACGTCGGCCGTTGCTCGCCGGCGGGTCGGTCGCGGCCAGGGCGACCATCGCTGCCGTGGGCGCGGATGTGTTGTTCGCCAACAGCGCTGAGGCGGCCGCGCTTGTCGGTCCGCGCAACCTGCGCCAGCTGCTCGAGCTGGCGCCGATCGTGGTCGTCAAGGCAGGCGCTGCGGGCTGCACCGTGCTGTGGCAGGACGTTGAGATGGAGATCGCGGCGCGGCCGTTTCGTGCGACCGACACGACTGGCGCCGGTGACGGTTTCGATGCGGGCTTCCTGTTTTCGCTCATTTCGACCGGTCGCTCGTTGGGCGAGCTGCGGCGGCTTGACCTGCGCCACGCGGCCTACGACGGTGGCAAGGCCGCGGCCGCCTTCATCCGCGGACCACGCAAGGAGCTCGCGCTGTGATTGACTCGCCCTGTGAATGAGTTGCACGTCTCGCCGGCGGTCGCGGTGGCCTTGGCGGCGGGCCGGCCGGTGGTGGCCCTGGAGTCGACGCTCATTACTCATGGCTTCGCGGCGCCGCTGAACCTGGAAGCCGCTCGACGGGCTGAGGCCGCGGTCCGCGCCGGCGGCGCTGAGCCGGCCACGGTCGCGGTCCACGACGGCCGACTGCTCGTGGGCCTGACCGATCCGGAGCTCGATGAGATTGCCCAGGCCCAGTCGCCGCGCAAGGCGTCGCGCGCCACGCTGGCGGTGGCGCTGGCAGAGGGCGGCTGGGCGGGCACGACCGTGTCGGCAACCATGATTGCTGCGCACCTGGCCGGCATTCGCGTCTTCGCCACCGGTGGCATCGGCGGGGTGCACCGCGGTGGTGCATCGACGATGGACGTCTCGGCCGACCTTGACGAGCTTGCCCGGACGCCGGTGCTGGTGGTCTGCGCCGGCCCCAAGTCGATGCTCGACATCGACCTGACGCTCGAGCACCTCGAGACGCGCGGAGTGCCGGTCCTTGGTTGGGGCACGCGCGAGCTGGCCGGTTTCTATGCGAGATCGAGCGGCCGCACCCTCGCCGGGTCGGTGCCTGATGCCGCTGCCGCCGCCCGTGTCGCGCAGACCCACTGGTCGCTGGGCCTGGGCAGCGGCCTGATCATCGCCGCGCCGCTGCCGGGGGCCGCGGCACTCCCCGCGGACGAGGCGGAGGCCGCCATTGCCCAGGCCACGCAGGACGCGCTCGACGCGGGCGTCCACGGCCCCGCCACGACCCCTTTCGTGCTCGCCCGCGTCGCCGCCCTGACCAACGGCCGCTCCGTCACCGCGAACCTGGCGCTGATCGAGAACAACGCGTCAATCGCCGCCCAAATTGCCGCCGCCCTCGCCGAATAAGCCAGCGATAAGTGGTGGCCGCGATGATCGCTCCATGCCGCGCGACGACGACCGCCTGGCGAACGCAAGCCGGGCGCTGCGGCTTCATCTTGGTCTGACCCAGGACGCGCTGGTTGGCCCGGGGCGATCGCGGTATATACCCCGGCTGATCGAGGACGGGCGGGCGGGCGAGCTGCGGCTGAAGGACATTCGCGACCACTTCAACCGGCTGGGCGGCAGTGTGCGGGTCACCGCGTGGTACGAAGGCGCGCTGCTCGATCGACTTGTGGACTCGGAGCATGCCGATGTCATCGAGCACGCCGTCACCCAGATCCTCGGTGCGAACTGGCCGCGCGTGGCCACAGAAGTGAGCTTCAACGAGTACGGCGACCGCGGGTCCATCGACTTCCTCGCCGCGAATGAGACCGAACGTGCGGTGTTGATCGGCGAAGCCAAGAGCGCGTGGGGCGCGCTCGGTGAGACGCTGCGGGCACTCGACATCAAGGTGCGACTCGCGCCCAAGATCGTCGCCGATCGCTACGGCTGGCGACCACTCATCGTTGGCGTCGTCCTGGCGCTGCCTGAGAGCTCATCGACCAGACGCATCGCCCAGCGCTACTCGACGACGCTGCTCAACGCCTTTCCGGCG